>NZ_VEKZ01000037.1:0-36873 GCF_007681465.1 Siminovitchia fortis | reverse complement strand
AAAATGAAAATACCACAGTCCAAACGACCGTGGTAGACCCAATAATATACTTTCTTATCTTTTAAGAAAAGCGCAAGCGCCTTGCTCAGCGCGGGCAAACAAGACGATTTCCGAGGAGACAGTTTCGTAAGCGAACAGGGAAGCGGCTTGATCCTAGCGGGGCTAGGCGCCTGGAGCTGGACATTACGTAACCTTTGTTTCAAGAGAAAATTCAGTAAAATTTTAAACTTTCTTTAACTCCAAGAAAGAAGAAGTTTGCGGTTCGCAAGCTTCTTCTTTTTCCTTTAAGGATTTCTCTCACTATCATATGGCAGCACCGTCTTAAAGGTTCCCCCTTTGGATGTAAACCGATAGTGAATCGCCCCGTGCTCATCGGTCCGGAATATTCGGATATTTTCTTCCTCCAAAATTTCCAGGACCTCAGCATGGGGATGCCCATATCTGTTCGATTTTCCCGCTGAAATGATCGCATACTCAGGCTTTATCATTTGAATGAATGGCTCGCTTGACGAGCCCCTGCTCCCATGATGCCCCACCTTTAAGACATCAATATCAAGCCGGCTGTATCTTGATAGTACTTCCTGTTCTCCGCCTTTTTCCAAATCGCCGGTAAAAAGCCAGTCGATCCTCCCAAACGATGCATACAGGACAAGTGAATCATCATTCCCTTCATATTCATCATCAAATGGATAAATAAAATGAAATGACCCTGATTTGTTTTCCCACCCATACCCAGCTTTTACTTCTTTCACTGCTATCTTTTCTTTGAAGGCTTTATTTACGACATCCGCCATGATCGGCTTTATCCAGGAATTTGGGCTGATTAATATTTCTCCTATCTCCAATTCTCCGATCAGTTCATCGGCCGCTCCGATATGATCGGCATCACTGTGGGTCAGAATCAGTTTATCAATCCGGCTGATCCCTTTGCTTTTTAAAAAAGGAATCAGCGTATCTCTTCCCACCTTGAACGGCTTCCTTCTTTCCTGCCATTCGGCAACAGGGAAGCTGAGCTGTCCGCCCGTATCGATCATGTAAATTCCTTGGTTATAGGGAAGCTTGATCAAAATACTGTCGCCCTGTCCCACGTCAATGAAAACCACTTCTCCATAAGCCGAATACTTCTGGATGGCAGAATGGCAAATTAAAATGAAGATAAGGGGCAGCGCACATTTCAGTGGATGGATCCTTTTTTCCTTCAGAACGAAAAAAGCAAGGATGCCGCTTACAATGAAAATCATGCCCAAAGTCGATGGTTTTCCCGTCAATATAACTGAAAATGGCAAGGAGCCGGCTGCGGATGCTATTTTTTCCGACAGTTGTACAACCCGGTCGACTACCGCAGCAGTCATATTAAAAATTGGGGAGCCCGTAAATGAGACGGCAAAAAGGATGAAAACAGCGGGCAAAAGTATAAGGGTATAAAACGGGACAAAAAGGAGATTTGCCGCAATGCTGATCAAAGAAAATTCATAAAAATGATAAGAGAGGACAGGTAAAGAAGAAAGCATGGAAACTACCGATATGTTTATCATTTGCCAAAGGGCTTGCTCATTTTTGCGGAAAAAGTAACCTGATGATAATGTCAAAGCAAAGGTGACGGCGTAGGAGAGCTGAAAACCGATATGATAAATCAGCAAGGGGTCAAAAATCAGGAATAAAATGAAACTAAGCGAAAAAATATCCAATGTGGACAGCGGCAGACGCCATTTTTTTGAGGACAAAAGCAGGATGGCCATAATGACTGCCCTGATGACGGGAGGGTTTCCGCCGCTTAGGACTGCATATCCCGGCAGAAAAATGAAGAGTGTCCAAAAGACAGACTCTCTTGTCATGCCTGACCTTATGCACAGAAAAAAGACGATTCCGGCAATAATGCCGACATGAAGACCGGATATGGCCAGTAAATGCACGACTCCCAGCTGTTTATAGGAACGGTCGGCCTCCTCCGAAATGAGCGATCTTTCACCAAAAATAAGTGCAGCCGCATATGAAGCGAGCTTTTCCGGAAATTTGTTTTCAATCGTCTGAATGCCTGATGCCCGCATATTTTGCAAAACGCCTGCAGGAGATGCCTTGTTTAAATGACAATCGGTGGCGGTGATGCTGTCCGGCTCGAAAATCCAGTGGATATCCATTCTTTTTAAATATAGTTCATAATTGAAAGCATGCTCATTTCGATTTGCTTCGGGCCGCACCAATTGACCGTCCATGATACAGGTCAATCCGGAACGCAGATTGTGCATCAGGTCATTTTTTTGGTTTTCTGAAGGGATTTTATATAGGAGCATAAATTTTTCTTTATCCGGGGTTATTGCAACGGCTTTCAGCCGATTACCGTCAATTTGCGGATATTCTTTGAATGTCAGAGCAACCGCCTGAATTTTAGCAGGGGATTCGTATTGGGAAACGTTTGCTGTTTTCACGCGTTCACTGACAAAATAGAAAAACAGCATACATGTAATGTAAAGGGTAAGCAATTTAAAGCTTTCACGATGAATAACCCTGATCATCCCTAATGATGATATGAGGATGGGAATCAAATGAAGTTCAAAAGAAAGCAGGACGCCGGTAAAAGCTGCCAGCGCCATGTAAACCCACTTTCCAGACATTTTTTCCTCCTTTCGATTGATTGTGATGGGACCGTCATGCACCGTTCTTATTCATTTGCATAGGCAAATTTCATAAAGATGTCACGGTCGAGCGGCACCTGTTCCGTATGGACGCCGGCTTCCCCAAACAGCTCGATTGCATGCGGATGATTTTTATAATCCTCTGCGTAATAGACTGCTTTGATTCCCGCCTGGATGATCCCTTTCGTACACTGGAGGCAAGGGAAATGCGTCACGTAAATTTCCGCTCCATCGGTCGGAACCCCAAATTTTGCACATTGGATGATCGCGTTCATTTCGGCATGGATCGTCCTGACGCAATGCCCGTCAATGACATAACACCCATCATCAATACAATGGACACCGCCGGCGATCGATCCGTTATATCCACCTGCGATGATCCGGTTATCCCTGACAATGGTGGCGCCGACCGTAAGTCTCGTACAAGTGCTTCGGAATGATAATAAATGGCTTTGAGCCATAAAATATTGTTTCCACGATATTCTTTCCATAAGCTGCTCCCTTTTTTGACATTTTCTTTAGTTTATCGGCTTATCTCCACATCAGTCAATTGACAGAAATCGACTCCTGCAGTTTTTCAAATGTTTTTTCACCGATTCCTGATACATTCTGTATGTCTTCCACCTTTTTAAAAGGCCCCTGCTGTTCCCTGTAATCAATAATTGCCTGTGCTTTTGCCGGACCGATTCCCGGAAGGGTCTCAAGCTCCGATAACTCAGCGCGATTGATATTCACTTTCCCATTTGTCTGCCCGCTTGAAGGGGCTGCCATCACGGGTGGAGCATCCTCGATGGTCTCACCTTTTTCCGGTACATAAATGACCATTTCATCGTGCACTTTTTGAGCAAAGTTGATCTGCTTTTCATCGGCGGTTTCCAATAGCCCTCCGGCGTGTTCGATGGCATCGAGAACCCGGTCGCCCTCTTTCGCCTCATAAAGCCCCGGAAGAGAAACAGCCCCTTTTACATCTACAAAAACGGGTCCCGCTTCAACCTCCTCCTCCTCTTCAATAGGTTTTTCGGCCTTCTCCTCCATCACTGTCTGCAATGCCGCTGCATTCTTAGCCTCCATTTCATCTTTAGGTTTGCTTATAAAAAGAAAAACCGCGAGTACAGCCACAACACCGCTAATTAATATCGTTTTATGTTTTTCCAGCCAAATCATTTCAACTTGCCTGCCTTTCTCATATGAATATTTTTAATTGCTAAAGCATACATTGTCAGGAATAGAAAAGTTGAAGGGGGGAACAGCATGAAGGTCGGAATTATAGGAACAGGAAACATGGGAACCATTCTTCTAGAGGCCCTGATCACTGGCGGAGCGGTTTCTCCTTCGGATCTCATTGTTACAAATCGGACAAAATCTAAAGCTGACAGGCTTAAACATATCTATAAGAGCATCACGGTGGAAAACAGCCCGGATGAAGTGATCAAGCAATCGGACATTATTTTCATTTGTGTGAAGCCATTAGATATCATTTCTTTGATAAAAGAAAAAGCCGCTTTATTTAGTCGGGAAAAATGTCTTGTGTCGATCACCAGCCCCATTCAGGTGACGTGGCTGGAAGAAATGGTTGATGCATCGTGTGCAAGGATCATTCCAAGCATCACAAACAGGGCTCTGGCAGGAGTATCTTTGTTTACATTTGGAAATAAATGTGAAAATCATTGGAAAGATAAATTGTGGGAGATGTTATCCAAAGTATCCGTCCCGCTTGAAATAAACGAAAGCATTATTCGGGTTTCGTCGGATATTGTAAGCTGCGGTCCTGCTTTTATCAGTTTTTTGACAAGAAGCTTGATTGAGGCGGCTGCTTCAGAAACGAAAATTGATGAAGATACGGCAACCATGCTTGCGGAAAACATGCTGATCGGACTGGGAGAGCTTTTAAAGCAAAAACATTATACCCTTCCCGCCTTGCAGGAGAAAGTTTGTGTCAAAGGAGGTATTACAGGGGAAGGAATTGCTGTATTGGAGCAGGAAAAAGGGGAGATGTTTGAAAAACTTTTCCGTGCCACACATAAAAAATTTGCTGATGAAGCATTTCATATCCAGAAAAAATTCAACTCATAACTTATTCTATATTTAAAGCAAAATCCCTTCTGTTTTTTTATAAAATTTTTAAACCTTGCAGTTGGGCTGCGGCAACTGCGGGGAGCTGGGCCGGCGGCGACGGACTGGATGTCCTAGTGCCGCCGAAGCCACAGGATAAGGAAAGCTACGGCAGCATTACATCGCACGAAGAAAAAGCGTAAGCTTTTTCGAGGACGTGACACTCCTCCCCCTATCTTTTTCTGCATGAGAAAAAGATGCGCCGCGACGTTTCTTCCGGAGGGTCACTGCTAAAATCTGCGGAGACGGAAAGAACATCAAATCCGGCTTCATGGAGCCAATCCAAATAATCACTCACCGGATAGGTCCTCTGCTTGTGAAACTCATCGATCCGGCCATACAGTCCTGATTCTTCGTCTAAAACAAAAAAGGTCAAATCATGCTCAATTGAATGGGGATCTTCTCCTGGAAAAGAGTTCCATATATAGGCAATTTCATCCTCATTCCACGTAAATGTCTGGTTTGAAAAAATTTGTTCCATCTGATAAATGGAATGAACATCAAATAAAAACATACCGTTCGCTGCCAAATGCCGGTGTACATGACGGAAGGTGTCCCTCACTTCTTCGGGCTTTGACAGGTAATTGAGGGCGTCGCAAAATATGGTGGCAATGTCGCATTCCGGCAATCCCCCGAGCTTGCTCATATCCTGTTGGAATAAGGGAAAAACCACGCCTTCTTCAGCTGCTTTTTCAGCCGCAACAGCCAGCATATCCTCTGACATATCCACTCCTGTCACATCGAATCCCCGCTTGATCAGGCGGATGGACAGCTCTCCCGTTCCGCAGCCTAAATCAAGCACCCGGCTGCCGGGTGCCTGAAAGCGCTCCGTTTCCCCGCATAAATACCGGACCCAGCTCTCATACGGCGCATCAGCCATCAAGTGGTCATATACATACGCCATCTGTTCATAACTCACGGAGCCAATTCCTTTTGGATATTTTCAATCGGCGCATCTCCCCAAAGCCTCTCAAGATTGTAATAACTTCTTTCATCTCTATGGAACACGTGGGCAATCACATCGCCCATGTCAATCAAAACCCATCTCGCTTCCTCGAAGCCTTCTATCCTCTTGACATCCAGGCCCGTTTTCTCTGCAGCCGATTTCATTTCCCGTGCAATCGCCTGCACCTGTTTTTCCGATGTCCCGTGGCAGATGAGAAAATAATCCGCAATGAGCGAAACCCCCTGCATGTTCAGGACAACGATATCTTCCGCTTTTTTGTCATCGGCAGCTTTTACCACCGTTTTTAAAAGTGCTTTTGAATCCAAATTTTAACTCCTCCTTATTTTTTAATCATATCGTTATACGCTTCAAATGTATCAGGAAAAACAGGGACAGATTTGTCGATTAAAAATTTAATCGTATTGCCAAGAGATTTTTTCAAAGCTTCGTCCAAATCTGTTTCTGCAAGCATTCTGACTTCATCAAGACCTTCAAATTGCCTGCCCGGTTCAATATAATCCGCAATATAAATGATTTTTTCCAGAAGCGTCATGCCTGCCCTTCCGGTTGTGTGGTAGCGGATCGCATTGAAAATGTCTTCGTCGTCTATTCCTATTTCTTCACGGACAAGTACAGCTCCTGCAGGGCCATGCCACAGTTCGGGATGGTAGTCCAATAAGCGGGAATCAAGCTTGTAATCGGCAATGATTTTTTTCAACTCATTTATAGGAAGCAGTTTGGCATAATCGTGAAAAATCGCAGCCAAGACCGTTTTTTCAACATCCTCCCCATATTTGACGGCAAGCTTTTCAGCCGTATCCGCGACTCTGATTGTATGTTCGTATCGCGGCCCCGCTATTTTTTCATTGACTATAGTAAAAGCTTGTTCACGTTTCATATAAATGATTCTCCTCTATATAACGAATAACCTGATCCGGCAATAAATATTTTATGGACATCCTTTTTTTCACCCGGTCCCTGATCATGGAGGAAGAAATTTCAATCATGGGGACTTCCACAAACTGAACCGGATAGGGACTTTCCAACTTATAATTCGGGCGATTCGCGCCTACGAACTGAACAAGCTTGACCAACTCTTCAATGTTATACCAGTGGGGCAAAAATTCCACCATATCGGCTCCGATAATAAAAAAATAGTCATTATCCGGATTCTTCTCCCTTACGGTTTTCATCGTATCATATGTGTAGGAGCGCCCGTCCTGATTTAATTCTATTGTTTCTATAGAGAATTTCGGATGCCCATCGATGGCCCTTTCCAGCATGTCCAGGCGATTTTCCACTGACGTCCCGCTGTGCCGCTCTTTGTGTGGAGGTTCATGATTAGGCATGAATCTTACCTCATCAAGCCCCAAACGATCGAGTACTTCGTTTGCAATGATCAGATGCCCCAGATGTGGAGGATCAAACGTCCCTCCCAAAATGCCTATTTTCCTTTTCATCCGGATCAGCCCTTCGACGGAAGCTCGATTTGTTTGTTTTCGCGGGATTCCTTGTAAACAACGATGATCCTTCCGATGATTTGTACAAGTTCACCATCAGTACCTCTGACAATTTCCTCAGCCACGGTCTCCCTGTCTTCGTCACAGTTTTGGAGAATGCTTATTTTGAGCAGCTCCCGGGCTACCAAAGCATCCTTAATCTGTTTGATCATATTTTCGTTTACCCCGCCTTTTCCAACTTGAAAAATAGGCTGGAGATGGTGCGCTTTTGATCGTAAAAATCTTTTTTGCTTTCCAGTCAGCATGGCGATCCTCCCAAGATGTTAGTCAAAGTCCGTTTCATGCGTGCGGCATCCGGTTTTACATTTGTCCATTTTTCAAAAGCCAACGCTCCTTGATAAACGAGCATGCCAAGGCCGTTTTGTGTTTTGGCCCCTTTTTGTCGTGCCTGTTTAAGGAACAGTGATTCCGCCGGATTATAAATGATGTCGGAAACAAAAGCAGATGCACTGATTCCTTTTAATGAAATGGGGCTTTTATTTAGTTCGGGGGCCATCCCAATGGAAGTCGTCTGTATGATCAGGGAGTATTCCCCGACCTTTGCTTCTGCCTCTTCTAATGTCAGTGCTTTTGAATCGGCATCATATGGCTGGCCTGAAATTAAAGCTTCTGCTTTTTGAATTGTACGATTAGCTATATCCACCCGCTGAACCCCGATGGATAAGAGTGTATAATAGATGGCCTTTGCCGCTCCACCGGCACCAATAATTAAGGTACGTTCCCCAGCCAAATCCTTCTTCCAGTCCTCCTTGAGAGACTCCACAAACCCGGCGCCGTCGGTGTTATAGCCGACAAAAAAACCATTTTCCCTGACAACTGTGTTGACTGCACCGATTGCCCCGGCAAGCGGGTCGATTTTGTCCAATAATGGTATAATGGCTGTTTTGTGCGGGATCGTGACATTAAAGCCGTCAATCCCTATCACTTTCATTCCCTCTACGGCGGTTTTCAAATCCTTTCCTTCTATGCGGAAAGGATGGTAGTGTGCATCTATTCCAAGCTCCTTAAATTCTTTATTATGCATGGCCGGTGATAATGAGTGGGCAATCGGATCCCCGATGACGCCATATAGTTTTTTCAATCCAATCATCCTGTCTATATATTAAATAAGCGAAGGCCTTAATAAGACCGAAACGCCTTTTGGGGCATACGCCGCAACCTGTGCTCCGGGCTCTTTCAGCGTGACCCAGCCCAACCCCGAAAAGACGATATCCATTTTCTCATCCTTTAATTTGAATTCGTGCCTGACGAGCTCCGGAAAATGATCAAGCTCCTCTTTTCCGGGCGGCTGCAGCATCTCGCCGAGGTGCTTTTCATACAGCCCGTCCGCCTTTTCAAGCTTGGTCCGGTGGATATCGATGCTGTTGGCCAAATAACAAACAACAGACCTTCGGCCACCGTTTATGTAATCAAGCCTTGCAAGCCCTCCGAAGAATAGTGTCTGTTTTTCATTTAATTGATAGACACGCGGTTTGATTTCTTTTTTAGGCGTGATGATTTTTAAATCTTTTTTACTTACATAGTGTGCCATTTGATGATGGTTGATGATGCCGGGCGTATCGATCAAGTTTTTTCCGTCATCCAGCGGAATTTCAATCATATCCAATGTTGTGCCCGGTACATGCGAGGTGGTGATGACATCCTTCCCGCCTGCAGCGAGCTTAATGACGCGATTGATGAATGTCGACTTCCCTACATTAGTACAGCCGACAACATACACATCTTTTCCCTGGCGCAGATGGTCGATTTCAACAAGCGCTTCCCGGATCCCATGGCCTTTCTCTGCACTGACAAGCAATACATCCAAAGGGCTGAGTCCCAATTCCTTCGCTTGTTTTTTCATCCAGTTGGCCAATTTATTTTTGTTTGTCGATTTTGGCAGAAGGTCCACTTTATTGCCGACCAAAAGAACCGGATTTTTGCCGACAAATCTTTGAAGGCCGGGAATCCAGCTTCCGTTGAAATCAAATATATCAATGATCTTGACAATCAGGCTCTCTGTCTTGCCGATCGCATGCAGGATATCGAGAAAGCTTTGATCCGACAGCTCCACATCCTGCACCTCGTTATAATGTCTTAACCGAAAGCATCTTTGGCAGATGATTTCTTCTTTTTCCAACGCGGAACGCGGAGTATACCCGAGTTCGCCCGGCCTGTCGGTCTGGATGGCTGCACCGCAGCCGATGCAATGTTCATTGTTCACATTTATTCCTCCCAATTAATTAAACCCTTGCGTCTGAACGAAGCCATGATCCTTCTTTCCACCATCCGGTTAAAGCGCGTGAAAAAACCGTCTGACTGGGCAACCGGGACAACGAGAATCGTATAAAATCCGGCCCGCTTCCCTCCGAATACGTCGGTCAACAGCTGGTCCCCGATAATCACAGTCTCTTCGCGTGACAAACCCATTTCTTTAACAGCCCGCATAAAAGCTTTCCTTGAAGGTTTTCTGGCTCTATGAATAAACGGGATATTCAATGGATTGGAGAAGGCCCCTACCCTTTTTTCATTATTATTCGACACAATCGTCACTTTCATGTCATGGTTCTTCAGCTCTTCCAGCCAATCAATCAGTTCGGGGGTGGCATACGGGCGGTCCCATTCGACAAGCGTGTTATCCAAATCCGTAATAATGCCTTTAATCCCCTTTTCTTTTAAAACAGCCGGGTTGATTGAAAAAATACTTTTAACATACTCATTTGGTAAAAATCGTTTCAACAACTTGTGCACCCCATTATGATTTCATCATATTTCCATCTTATTAAATCTGCCAATGAGTTTCAAAATATTACAAGAAGAAATATATTGCCTAAACTTTTCGACAAATTCCAACACCCATCCAAATTGTGGGTAACTTTATGAACACGAAAAAAGGTATCAACGAACGGTTTCCATCTTGTTATAAACAAATTAACCACAAGTTATCCACCGCATGTTGTGGATAAAGGAACGCTTGTTCCACGGGGCTTTCTTTGCTAAAGTGAAGTTACAAATAAAAGAACCTATCATTTTATTCAAAACCGCCAAGCTTTAGAACGTGAATTTTTCATGGAGGTGAAGCTGATGAAAAGGTTATCCGATGAATTATTGATTGAAACTTACTTTAAAGCAAAAAAATTGAATTTATGCCCCGAATTCATCAGTCTGATGGAATCCGAAATAGAAAG
Organism: Siminovitchia fortis; assembly: GCF_007681465.1. Taxonomy (NCBI): domain Bacteria; kingdom Bacillati; phylum Bacillota; class Bacilli; order Caryophanales; family Bacillaceae; genus Siminovitchia; species Siminovitchia fortis. The sequence goes on along the minus strand of NZ_VEKZ01000037.1, from coordinate 26,495 downwards.
ACGCTCATTGGCTCGTCGTTCAAAAATTTCCTGTTGAAAATAATGGCAATAAAGCACCTGTCCCAGGTGCTTTTTATTTCCCTCCGGTTAACCGTCCAAGCGGGTCACCCATCCGGATTTCACAGGACGGCTTCATAAGATCACCTGGAACAAAGGCCCCTTTTTGGAATAGAAGAAGTACCGTGGATCCGAAGGAAAAATAGGCGGCTTCCTCTCCTTTTTTCCATTCATGCTTTCTGTTCGTAACAACGACAGAATTAATGAGCATGGCTCCCACTTTTACCAGGGCTACCGTCGTTTTCTCAGAAGAAATTTCAGTGATCACCCGATAGTTTTTCGCCAAAACGGAGCGTCCGAATTTTAATCCAAGCCGATTGACGGGAAACGATCTTTTGCCCAAAGAGTAGCAATTGACCACTTTTCCGCTCACAGGGCTGTGAATTCTGTGATAATGGGAAGGGCTCAAGTATATAATGATATACGTGCCGCCTTCATACTTTTCAGCCTGAAGCTTGCCGCCAAGCATCTCAGCGATAGAATATGATTTTCCCTTTGCAATGATTTCCCTGCCGGACGTAATGGTACCGGCATCTTCTATTATACCGTCCACAGGGCTTGCGACACTGTCCGGTATATGATCGACTTTTCTTGCCCCTTCTTTCAGGCGCCTTGTAAAAAAGGAATGCAAAGTTGGATATGCATGGATGTCTTTTGCCATCTCTTCCTTATTTATTTGATAGAAGGCAGCGTAGGATTTGATGAACGGCCTGCTCATCCGGGAATTTGTAAATTTCCTTATTGCTGCCGATGTAAAAGGTCCATTCGTTAGTTCAATAAAAAAGCGATATAGAGCCGCTTTCAATCTCATTGCCCCCAAACAAAACTAAAAATTTATGCTTAACTTTATGAAAAAGAAGTCATATAATTATATAGAAGTATCTATTTTACCGAAAAGGAGGAGTGTTATGCTTCTGTCCGATGTCGTCGATCACACCATAAAAAAATTGAAAGCCCAAACGGCCAATGTCCTGACATTCGTGAACATGGGACTGGGCGGATTCGCCATTGTCGCCGGGATACAGGGCCAGCTTCATTTAAGTCTCCTGCTTATTTTCTTGGCAGCAATGGCAGATCGTTTTGACGGAATGGCTGCAAGAAAGCTTCAAATCGAATCAGAGCTGGGAAAACAGCTTGATTCCATGAGTGATATCATCTCTTTCGGTGTAGCACCTGCTTTGTTATTATACCAAGGAATTTTGAATTTGTTTGGTTTTCCGGGCGTCTTTTTTACAATATTTTATATAGGCTGTGGTGCTTTCCGTCTTGCAAGGTTCAATATTTCCGAGAATCACGGTTTTTTTACCGGGCTTCCCATTACTGCAGCAGGCTGCCTGCTTACTTTCAGTTACTTGGCAATCCCTTATCTCCCACCGTTTTCATTCTTGTTTATCACTCTCGTTCTATCACTTCTCATGATCAGCACATTTACATTGAAAAAGGTATAATGAAAAGCCAGTTTCGCTTTGGCCGCGAAACTGGCTTTATGCTAATATTTATTTCCTTTCATCCTCCATATTCTTTTCCGCCTTCTTTTCTTTTAAGAGGTAATCCTGAAAAATAGCTCCGCCTTCATAAATCATCCGCTGCACTTCCAATTCATATTGAATGCATCCGTAATTGTTTCCCGGCAAATATCCCATACCTCCCCCTGCTTTTTTCGCTAATCTCCTTTTTGTCCGCCCTTCATATTTTTCATCTTGTCTTTTTCAGCCCTGTAAAATTCATGGAACATTTTCATCAGAGCCCTCTTTTCAATCCGGGAAACATAACTTCTTGAAATGCCGAGTTCTTTGGCTATTTCCCGCTGTGTCCGTTCCTTTTCGAGATTCAGCCCGAATCTGCCGATGATCACTTCCTTTTCCCTTTCATCCAATACATCGATATATTCCTTGATTTTCTCCAGCTCCATATTCAGTTGAATCGTATCAAAAATATCCTCCGCATCGGATTTCAATACATCGATCAAAGAGATCTCATTGCCTTCTTTATCCTGGCCGATGGGGTCATGGAGAGAAACGTCCTTGCGTGTCTTTTTCAGCGCCCTCAAGTGCATAAGAATCTCATTTTCTATGCAGCGGGCCGCATATGTCGCAAGTTTTGTTCCTTTTCCGAACGAATAACTTTCAATGGCCTTGATCAGTCCGATGGTGCCGATGGAAATCAAGTCTTCTGAGTCTTCCCCCGTATTTTCAAACTTCTTTACGATGTGGGCGACAAGCCGGAGATTATGTTCAATCAATATGTTTCGTGCTTCTTCATCCCCTTCAGCCATTCTCATTAAGTACTTTTTTTCATCTTCCGGAGAAAGCGGCTGAGGAAATGCATTATTTTTTACATATGACACAAGAAAGACCAGTTCTTTAAATAGCAAGCCGATAGCCGTCAGAATTCCCGACAATTCCTCACCCCCCTGATGTAATGACCCGCTGGTTACATGTATATGATGAGGAAAAAGGACAATTGCTTGTCTAGGATAAAATAGTTCTGTCCACAAAGGCTTTGTTATGAATAACAGGATGATTATCATATAATAAAAGAAATTCTAAAGGAGGAGAGTCCCTTTGACGCCAAATACATATTCAATGACTTGGAATCTCGATGATTTTTTCCCTGGCGGCAGTTCATCCAAAGAATTTCATGCTCATCTTAAGAAAGTGGAAGAAGACATTCATTCGTTTGAAAAAAGCATAAAAGACTGGGATGCTGCAAGCAGCAAAGATACAGGGCTGGCCGCTATATTGAAAAAATTTCAAAAGGCCGATTTGGGCCTTGAACAAGCCGAATCATTCGTATCATGCCTTCAGGCACAAAATATGGGCGATGTAAAAGCGAATGAACTAAGGGGAATTGTGACCTCATTGGCTTCGAAATTCAATACGGCAGTGACCCATCTCGATAAGGCCCTTGTGCAAATTGATGACTCCGTTTGGCAGAGGCTGATTGAACAGGATCATTTGAAGGAACTGCATTTCGTTTTAAATGAAAGACGCAGGCAGGCGGCTGAAAAACTGTCAAAAGAAGAAGAGGCCCTTATCAACGATTTGGCTGTGGACGGCTTTCACGGCTGGGAAGAGATGTATGATGCGATTGTTAGCCAACTGAACATTCCTTTTAAAGAAAATGGCAAGGAAGTCCATCTATCCGTCGGCCAGGCCCAAAATAAGTTATCAAGCCATGACAGGCAAGTAAGGAAAAGAGTGTTCGATGAATGGGAAAAAGCTTGGGGTGAGAAAGCAGAACTGCTTGCCGCCACGTTAAATCACCTATCCGGATTTCGCTTGGCCGTTTATAAAAAGCGGGAATGGAATGATGTTTTAAAAGAGGCGTTGGAATATAACCGCATGAGCAAAGAAACGCTGGATATCATGTGGAAGGTTATTTCTGACAACAAGAAGCCTTTTGTCGAATTCCTTGAAAGAAAAGCGAGCCTGCTTGGAGTTGACAAACTGAATTGGTATGACCTGGATGCTCCTGTAACAGAATCTGCAAAAGCATACAGCTACCAGGAAGGCGCCTCCTTTATCATTCGTCATTTCGGGGAGTTTGGCAGCGAGCTTGCCCGTTTTGCCGAAAAGGCATTCGAAGGCAGGTGGATTGAAGCTGAAGACCGGCCGGGAAAGCGTCCGGGAGGCTTTTGTACATCTTTTCCCTTAAGCGGTCAGTCCAGGATTTTCATGACGTACTCAGACACATACGATAATGTATCAACTCTTGCTCATGAATTGGGGCATGCCTTCCACACTTATGCTATGAAAGATGTCCATCCTTTAAATTGCCATTATGCAATGAATGTGGCTGAAACTGCCTCGACTTTCGCAGAGACGCTTGTCGCAGATGCAGCGCTCGAACTGGCAAAAGATGATGGGGAAAAGCTTGCGCTTCTTGAAAGCAAAATACAAAACTCCATTGCCTTGCTCATGAACATCCATGCCCGCTTCCTCTTTGAGACACGCTTTTATGAAGAGCGCAAAAAAGGAATGGTGAGCACTGCAAGACTGAATGAAATGATGGAAGCTGCGCAGAAAGAAGCTTATGCGGATTCATTGGGACTGTATCACCCGCATTTTTGGGGGTCCAAACTTCATTTTTATATTACGGATGTCCCTTTCTATAATTTCCCTTATACGTTCGGATATTTATTTTCACTCGGCATATACGCCCATGCGAAGAAGGAAGGGAAAGAATACGAACAAAAGTACATTTCACTTTTGAAAGACACCGGAAGAATGACGGTCGAAGAACTGGCGAAAAAACATCTGGGAGCGGATCTGACGAAAGAAGAGTTTTGGCAGGCCGGCGTTGATCTTTGTATAAAAGATGTCGAAGAGTTTCTCAGCATGACTAAATAACAGGAAAGCCGAAGGTGTCCCCCTGACCCTTCGGCTTTCCATTATTTTTCCAGCCCCTTTATCATTTCCATGACAAGGTTTGCTGAGTTGACTGAGGCTGTTTCAATGAATTTGTCAAATGAGATCTCCGATTTCTGGCCGGCAATATCTGATAGGGACCTGATGACGACAAATGGAATGTCAAATTGATGGGCCACTTGGGCAATCGCTGCCCCTTCCATTTCCACTGCCTGTATGTTCGGGAATTTCCCGCGGACAAATTCAACTTTTTCTGGATCGCTCATAAACGTATCGCCAGTGGCAATCAGTCCCCTGACCGCCTGGACCCCTTCAACCGAACGTGCTGCAGCCTCGGCAACTTCTATCATTTTTCCATCTGCCTCAAAGGCCTCCGGCAGCTGAGGAACCTGGCCGTATTTGTAACCAAAAGCAGTTACATCGACATCATGATGGCGAACTTCGCTTGAGATGACAAGATCGCCAATTTTGAGTTCAGGATTATATCCACCTGCAGAACCTGTATTGATCACTGCATCAGGTTTGTATCGATCCAACAGAATGGTTGCAGCCATGGCAGCATTTACTTTTCCGATCCCTGATCTTGATAGGATGACTTCTTTATCGTGTAGCTTTCCGATGAAATACTCACAATGGGCAATCACTTCTGTCATTTGAACATCCATTTTTTCACGAAGAAGCTCAACCTCTTCTTCCATCGCCCCGATAACTGCTATTTTCATTATTTAAACTCCCTTGTCTTTATCTTTTATCATTCTGTATCAATTTTTTTACTTCGACAGGCTTCCAGCCTTCACCATCTACCCATTCGATATAGACGCGGTATGTTTCATCGCTGCCCTTTGCGGATACTGTCAATTCGGCCTGATTTTCAGGATTATCTCCGCCTGTGACCCACCAGGCCGTCATGTTGTCAACAGGAATATCTACGGCATAGGCGGCAGCCTTAAGCTTTTCATTCCAGTCGGTTGTTCCCATGTTATAGGAAGATTGATGGCCGTTCACCTGCTCAGTCCCAATCGGTTTCCAAGCCGGATTGACGAGGACCTTCTCAACATTCGGCTCATCGCTTTCCGACTCTTCCAATTTTCCTTCTTCATCTTTATCTTCTTCGGCATCCGGCTCATCTTCATTTTCATCGGTCTGTACGTTCTTTTCATCAGACGTTTGATCATTTTGCTTTGCCTCCTCGGTTTTCGGCTTGCTTTCCGCCTGCTCTTTATCAGTATCGCTTCCTCCGAAAAAAATGGAACCACCAACAAGCAAAATCAAAATGATGACAACCGCAATAAGCGTGTTTAAAATAATATTCGTTTTCCTCCGTTTTGCACGGAGAGAAGAGCGTGATTTATCATCTTTGAAATCAATCGGCATTAAAAATCCCCCCCGTCATTGAACCTATAATATCATGGACAAGGGAAAACATGCACCCATTTTTCACCCGGAAGGCACTGCGTGATCAACTTCGGATTCTTTTTGGCCATAAATCATTTGCACAATATCAGCAAACAGCGGATTGACCCCGCCCTGATCGCCGGGCACATCCATATTTACAGTAACCAGCACATATTGCGGGTCATCGAATGGAAAATAACCCGCAAACCATTTATGGTGAAGCTGCTGCCCTTCACGAATCACGGATGTTTCGGCTGTACCGGTTTTCCCCGCCACCTGATAGGGAAGATCATTCATCATGTGTCCTGTCCCTTCAGGATCAGTCACTACTTTTCTAAGCAGCTGCTGCAATTTAATCGCTGCAAATGGTGATATCCGCTCGCCGTCGGGCTGTTGCCGGTCAAACGAAGCCATTGTCGTCCCATCACCATATTGGATTTCGGATACGGCCCTTACCGTCATTTTTTCTCCCCCTCTGGCAATGGCAGCCATCATGTTTGCCACTGATATCGGGGAAAGGCGGACCTCCTGTTGGCCGATCCCGGTCTGTGCTATGAAGTTTCGGTCTTTTCTGCTGTCATTGTCGGCAAAAATTCTTCCGGGATCGTGTTCAAACTGTTTGAATCCGCTCAGTTGAAACACATCCCCCTGCCATGAGACAGCTTCAAGCAATCCGAGCTTACGTGCATAATTTTCAAGAATCATTGGGTCTTTTTCCATTAAAGATCCGGCCAGTTCCGCAAAGGTGCGATTGCAGCTCCTGGCAAAGCTTTCTTCAAAATTAAGCCGGCCAAGATTCCGCTCTGCAGGGTTTCCCCTTATATCCAAATCACAGCGAAACTGATCCTTTTCTTCCACAATCCCTTCTTCTATCGCCGCTGCGGCAACGACTGTTTTAAATACCGATCCCGGGATGAGCTGCTTGAACATCATATTTTTTGATCCTTCATCCAAGAAGGGATCTTTACTGTTGATATGGGGCCTTGAGGCCACTGCCAGTATATCATTTGTTTTTACATCAAGCAGGATTGCGCCGCCCTTTTGAATGTGATGTTCATCCAACAAGGCTTCGATTTCTTTTTGCAAAGATTGGTCAATCGTTGTTTTGGCCTCTAATGGAAAAAATGGGTTTGCCTGCCCTGCATATTTTACATCAATCCCAAATAAAGGATTTCCAACCCCATCAACATGATAGACAAATTTTGTTTCACTTTCAGCCTGCAAAAACTCATCAAAGGTTTTTTCCAAACCGGAAAGGCCGACGGCTTTATTTCTCCAATCTTTATCAGGGTAGCGGGTCTTAAAAATCTCCTCATTTTCCCCATAAATGCCGATGAATTGTCCAGCGGGGGGATGCTCGGGTAATATTTTCTTTTTAACGGCGAACACTCCGGGAATTTGAAGCTGATTGATGTTCTCTGCTTGCTGTTCTGTCAATAATAGCGGGTCCTTCCCCCCTGCTAAGACAGGCTCCTTGGATGCCTCTACCTGATTGATAAGGTCCCGATGGGATATGTTTAAGATTTTTGCAACCTCCGAGCTGTTCCAGTCCATGTTTTTAATAAATGGAAAGATGACAAGTACGGATTTTTCTTCGAAGGAAAGCGGGTTCCCGTTCCTGTCAAGGAACTGTCCCCTTCCGTCATCCAAAATCAGCTCATGTGTCCTTTGCCGGACACTTTCTTTGATCAGATTCACGTTGTTTTCAGAAAAATTTTCAGCCTGAAATAATTGTATTTGCATCAGCCTTCCGAGGAGGCCGGCCATCATCATAAATATAAGAACAGTTATAAATAATATACGTTTTTGCAGCATTTCAAGCACCTCTTTCCCATTGTTGCCGCCAAGGGAAAGAGATATAACTGTCAGTAAAAAATCACCGGCACAGCCCCATTTAAAAAACACGGTAACCCTATGAGGGCTTCCGTGTTTTTGTCGCGCTCTTGTTTCGTCTAGCTCCAGCGCCTATCGACTAGCAGACTTCGTACCTGGTGTGCTCCTGCGGCGTAGCTTATTCGAGGATGTTTGGCGAACATCATAGCAAAGCTGCACGACGCCAACTCGAGGAAGCATCACACGAGGCCATTTCAAGTAGTAGCTTTCCTACGATAAGTCAACATCGGCTCCGACGCACAGGACGTGCTAGTGCAGGCGAAGCGACAGGACGTCGCTGCTTGAGCCTGCCTTCGTCGCCGTGTTTCCTTTATCTCGTCAAAAGCACTCCAGTCTGTACGTCGATAAACAGGCGCTTGCGCTTTTGTTTTAGCTGATTGAAACGATTTTGACTCTCATTTCACCGCCAGGCGTCTGGACTGTCACTTCTTCATTGACTTTTTGTCCCATTAAACTTTTGGCGATAGGTGAATCGTTGGAAATTTTCCCTTCGAACGGATCGGCTTCGGCACTTCCAACTATCGTATATGTTTCCTCGTCGCCATCAGGAAGTTCTTTGAAAGTAACCGTTTTCCCTAAAGTCACTTTATCAGAATTAAGCTCATCTTCCTCAATGATTTTTGCATTGCGGATCATATTTTCCAAAGTGGTGATTCTTCCTTCGACAAATGCCTGTTCTTCTTTCGCGGAGTCGTATTCCGAGTTCTCCGACAGATCCCCGAAACTACGGGCCACTTTAATCCGTTCGACAACTTCTTTTCTTCGGACGGTCTTTAAGTATTCAAGTTCCTGTTCTAATTTTTCTTTTCCGGCTTCTGTCATGTGAAATTCTTTTTCTGCAGCCATTTTCCCTTCACTCCTTATGAATTCCCTCATCCAAAGATCATTGGATTATTCGGTCATGAAATACATGACAGCGCGCCTCATGCAGGGCGCGCTATCTGTTCATATTAGTTCTTTATATTATTATCTATGTCATCATATTACAAAAATGACATTAGTTCAAGAGTATGAGTACTGTTTTGTAGATAATCACCGTTTTTTGCTCACTGCAAGCCCGTCCCCTACAGGAATAATAGTTGTAATATACCCATCATGCCCCATAAGAAAACGGTTGAATTCCTTCATTTTTCTTGCAAGACTCCGAAAGCGGCGCTGATTGACTTCCTCTTCCGCAACATATCCCCTGAATAGGACATTATCAGAGTAAATGCATCCCCGCTCCCTAAGCAATGGACTATACATATTGAAAAACTTCATGTACTGGCCTTTTGCCGCATCAATAAAAATGGCATCGTAAGGTCCCAGTTCCGTCACTCTTTCACCAAGCTCCAAAGCATCGCCTTCCAAGATGGTTATTCGATCAACTTTACCGGCAGCCTCGATATAATTCCTTGCCTGTTCCGCTCTTGCGGGATCTTTTTCTATCGTTACGATTTCCGCTTCAGGCAGAGCATCTGCCATCCTTAAAGCAGAATAGCCGATCGCTGTTCCGACTTCCAATATTTTAGCCGGATTTTGGATCCTCAGGAACTGAAGCATCACTTCGATGGCCGTTTGTTCCATAATCGGAACGTGCTCTTTTTCAGCAAACTTTTCCATCTGCCGGAACAGCTCACTTCTTCGCGGAAGCAGGGACTCGATATAATGATCAATCAGATGATCCATTTCAGACACCTACTTCCTTTTATCCGTGATATATTTTGCCTTTAATTCATTATGTTCTTTCAATGTTTTTGCATAATGGACTTCCCCTGTGCCATGCTCGGCCAAAAAGTACAAATATTGGCTGTCAGCCGGATTAAGGGCAGCCTCAATGGACGTTTCGCCTGCATTGGAAATCGGTCCCGGCGGCAGGCCTTTCACTTTATACGTATTATATGGTGACTCAACCTCAAGGTCTTTATACATGGTCCGCTTTTTGTGTTTGCCCAATGCATATAAAACGGTGGGATCGGTCTGAAGCGGCATATCCTCATCCAGCCGGTTATAGAACACACTTGAAATCAAATGCCTGTCCGCTTTTTCGGTTGCCTCTTTCTCAATCAGGGAGGCCATTGTTAACAGTTCATGGATATTGATGTCCTTTTCCTCTATCTTATCCGTATACTTCGTTATGACTTCCTGTGTTTTTTTAATCATCGGATCGATAATTGCCTCAATTGAAGGCTTTTCCTCGTAATATGGATAGGTAGCCGGATATAAATATCCTTCCAACGGATGCTTCACCTTGCTGCTCAATGCGTCATCCGTGAAAAGCTCCGGATATTTTTCTCCAAACAGCTGCACAGTCTCCTTTTTATCAAGTTCCTTCAGAATCTCTTCTTTGGACTGACCAGTCTGCTTGGAGATCAATCCTGCTATTTGATCCAAAGAATAGCCTTCCGGAACCGTAATATTAAATACCGGCTTTTGGGCCAGAATCCCGGTTTGCAGGTTCTGCGAAATCTCTTTCAATGACATGGACGGCGTAAATGTATATGTGCCTGCCTGAAAACCTGAAATATTATTAAATTTGACATAGTACTTGAAGACGGAAGCATTTTTTATCACTCCTTTATCTTCAAGAAGCTTTCCAATGGAAGTTGTTGACGAACCGATTGGCACTTCCACCCGGATCTCTTTTTTACTATCAGAATCCACCGGTTTAAGAGCAGATTTTATATATAAATAGCTGCCAAGTGCCGCTATTAAAAGAAGGGCACCGCAACTAAGCGTTATGATGGCAACAATTTTTCTTATGATGACCGCCTCACTCCTTTTTTCGAGCAAATTCTCTCTAATCAAAGCTGCTCTTGCCTGCTTATCTATTTTATCTTTTTCTTTGTTTTTCATTAAGCAGGGGTCCCCCTCCCGAAATTGCTGTTTATTTTGTTTGCGCACCACACCTATTATACAATAATTTTTCGGAACGTCAGTGAAAATCCATTGATTTAACCGAAATATGTAAAAAAATTCGCCGACCCTGGAATACCCGGATCGGCGAAATTTTTTACTGAGTAAGAAAGCATAAGATGTTTTAGCTTTAAAATTTTGAATAAAGCCTTTTGTTGTCTAGCTCCAGCGCCTATCGACTAGCAGACTTCGCACCTGGTGTGCTCCTGCGGCGTAGCTTATTCGAGGATGTTTGGCGAACATCATAGCAAAGCTGCACGACGCCAACTCGAGGAAGCATCACACGAGGCCATCTCAAGTAGTAGCTTTCCTACGATAAGTCAACATCGGCTCCGACGCACAGGATGTGCTAGTGCAGGCGAAGCGACAGGACGTCGCTGCTTGAGCCTGCGTTCCTCGCCGTGTTTCCTTTATCTCGTCGGAGGCACTCCAGTCTGTACGTCGATGGGCAAGGCGCTTGCGCTTTTCTTATTCTTCTTCCTCTTCGGCAAGGAAAGTGTTGAGCATCTCTTCTATCATATCCCATTCTTCTTCGGTTTCGATCGGCTGCATATTCCCGTCTTCTCCATCTTCGCTTGGTATATAAGAAGAGGCATGGATCTCAATTTCTTCGTTCTCTTCATTATCTGCGCCTGCAGGATAGTATAAAACATATGATTTGTTGAATTCATCGGAATCAAACGTAAAGAGAACTTCAAATAATTCCTCATTGCCTTCTTCATCTACGACTGTAATATAATTTTCTCCATTTTCCATCAGAAATCACCTCATTTTTGTTGGCTGTCCAAGAAACTTTGCAATATCATTGCGGCTGCCATTTTATCGATGACCTTTTTTCTCTTTTTTCTGCTGACATCCGCTGCAAGAAGGACCCTTTCAGCCGCCATTGTGCTCAGTCGTTCATCCCATAACTGAACAGGCAGCTGAAATCTCCTTCTTAAATTTTCAGCATAAGCCATCGATGCTTCTCCGCGAGGGCCAATCGTATTGTTCATATTTTTCGGCAGGCCAACAATGATTAGTTCAATACCGTATTCTTTAATAATTTCACCAATCCGGTCAAATCCAAACATATTCTTTTCTTCGTTGATTGATACTGTCTCAATACCTTGGGCAGTCCAGCCCATTTCATCGCTGACTGCGACGCCCACTGTCTTGGAGCCAACATCAAGGCCCATCATCCTCAAATTCATGTCCCCTCACGATGCTGCTTTAAATAGGACTTCACCAGCTCTTCGATGATTTCATCCCTTTCCAGCTTCCTCATAATATTGCGTGCATCTTGATGCCTTGGAATATAGGCGGGGTCGCCGGAAAGCAAATAACCGACTATCTGGTTGATGGGATTGTACCCCTTTTCTTGAAGAGCCCCGTATACATGCATTAGAACCTCTTTGACGTCATGTTCCATTGGATCTTCATAGAACTCGAACCGCATTGTTTTATCAAAAGAGCCCATTTACAACAACACCTTCTTTCAGAACTTGCCTGACTGGCCCGGCTTTTAAACATTACCTTCATTGTACATGATTTGAAGCGGGAATCAAACGGATTTTATCCATTCACCCACAAAGGAAAGAGCCGATTCCAATTGATCCGGATTTTTCCCGCCTGCCTGTGCCATATCTGGACGGCCTCCTCCTCCGCCGCCGCACCGTGAAGCAACCTCTTTGACCAATTTTCCGGCATGATACCCTTTTTCCATCAAATCTTTTGTTACGCCGGCGATAATGTTCACTTTTCCGTTTTGTACGGATCCAAGCACGACAACCCCTGATCCAAGCTGCTGTTTTAAATCATCCCCCATATTTCTCAGTGTATTCATATCCGCGTCTTGGACTTGGCTTACAATCACTTTGATTCCTTCGATCTCCTTGGCTTTTTGGATAAGGCTCCCGGCTTCCACATGTGCGAGCTTTGCTGTTAGAGATTCATTTTCCCTTTGCAGTTCCTTTAATTCCAGGAGAAGGGCCTCCGTCCTTTCCACTGCTTGGACCGGTTTTGTCTTTAATTTCTCTGCCACGGCATGCAACTCGTTCATCTGGCCATTCATGAAGCAGAATGCATGCTCCCCGGTCACCGCTTCGATCCTGCGCACTCCTGCCCCAATTCCGCTTTCCGCAACAATTTTAAACAGGCCGATTTCTGCGGTATTGGATACATGGCAGCCGCCGCATAATTCCAGACTGTCTCCTGCGGATACAACACGCACGGTTTCTCCGTATTTTTCGCCGAATAGAGCCATGGCTCCCATTTCCTTCGCTTCAGCCAGGCTTGTCAGCTTCGTATCGACCGGATGATTGGCCCAAATATCACGGTTTACCTTCTCTTCAACTTTTTTCAGTTCTTCATCCGTTACTGAACCGAAATGGGAGAAGTCAAAACGGAGTCTTTCCGGTCCGACATATGAGCCTGCCTGATTGACATGGGTTCCGAGAACCTCCTTCAATGCCTTATGCAGCAAATGTGTCGCCGTATGATTTTTGATGATTTGGCCGCGCATTTTCTCATCAACCTTGGCTTTCACTTTATTGCCGGTTTTTATAGTGCCTTCTTTTACGACTCCCGTATGAAGATTTTGGCCGTTTGGTGCTTTGATCACTTTGGTCACTTCAATTTTCTGGGAAGTCCCGCTGACGATTCCATGATCGGCAACCTGGCCGCCGCTTTCGGCATAAAATGGCGTGACGTCCAATATGAATTGGATCTCATCCCCTTTTTCCGCTTTTTCCGTGATGTCTCCCTCTTTTAAAATAGCAAGAACAACCGAATCCGTTTCAAGGCGCTCATAGCCGACAAATTCACTGCTGACTGTCAATTCGGACAGGGTGCCGCTTTGAACCTGCATGGAATCCGTTTCGCTTCTGGCCGAGCGGGCTCTTTCCCTCTGCTTTTCCATTTCCTTTGCAAAGCCGTCATGATCAACTTTCATTTGCTCTTCTTCCGCATATTCTTCAGTCAGTTCAACAGGAAAACCGTACGTGTCGTAGAGCCTGAAAACATCCTTGCCGGAAATCATATCTTTTCCTTCGGCTTTCGCTCTCTCTATAAGTGAAGACAAAATTTCCAATCCATCATTCAATGTTTCATGGAAGCGTTCCTCTTCATTTTTAATGACCCGTTCAATGAAGTCTGTGTTCTCCAAAACTTTCGGATAGAAATCTTTCATGATTTCACCCACCATAGGAACAAGACGGTACATGAATGGTTTTTCAATCTTTAAGTTCTTTCCATAGCGGACAGCCCTGCGGAGAAGCCTCCTTAATACATATCCGCGGCCTTCATTTGAAGGCAGAGCCCCGTCACTTACAGCAAATACGACTGTACGGACATGATCGGCGATCACCTTGAATGCGGTATCCTGTTCGGCACTTTCGCCGTAAGCCTTACCGGAAAGCTTTTCTGTCTCTTTGATGATCGGCATGAATAAATCTGTCTCAAAGTTGGTCGGGACATCCTGTACAACGGAAGCCATCCGTTCGAGCCCCATTCCGGTATCGATGTTTTTCTTTGGCAGAGGTGTGTAGGTCCCGTCCGGATTGTGATTGAACTGCGAAAAGACAAGGTTCCAAATCTCAAGGTACCTTTCATTTTCACCACCCGGAAACAGCTCCGGATCATTCGGATCGTCACCATATTCCGGGCCCCTGTCAAAGAAGATCTCCGAGTTGGGGCCGCTCGGCCCTTCACCGATATCCCAGAAATTCTCCTTAAGGCGGATGATTCTTTCTTTCGGCAGTCCGATCATTTGATTCCACAGTTCAAATGCCTCATCGTCTTCAGGATGGATCGTTACAGACAATTTTTCCGGATCAAACCCGATCCATTTTTCACTTGTCAGAAACTCCCATGCCCATTCGATCGCCTCTTTCTTGAAATAATCCCCGATGGAAAAATTCCCGAGCATTTCAAAAAATGTATGATGCCTTGCTGTTTTTCCGACATTTTCAATGTCGTTTGTCCGGATGGACTTTTGCGCATTGACGATTCTCGGATTCTCGGGAATCTCCCTGCCGTCGAAATATTTCTTCAGTGTTGCAACACCGCTGTTGATCCACAGCAAGGACGGATCATCATGCGGGATAAGGGAAGCACTGGGCTCCACTTTATGTCCTTTTTCCTGAAAGAAATCCAAAAACATCTGTCTGATTTGTGAGCCAGTCAGTTTTTTCATCCTTTTTTCCTCCTTAAACGAAATAAAAAAAGCTCCTCCCCAGCCAGGGGCGAAGCTTGCACGCGGTACCACCCTGATTTTAACAAAGACTTATTCTTTGCCATCTCTCAGGACCTTAACGCGGTGAACGGCAGGCTTTTAACTGCACTCCGGATTAGCTCATTATTACTCTTCATCTGGAATTTCTTTCAGCCGCGGAAATTCCTCTCTTCTGCGACACAGGAAGGCTGTCGCTCAGATGGGCAGTAATAAGAATGGATCCTTCTTCGTTTTCAAGTATTGACTACTAGAAATTATAGGTAATAGAAAAATCTTTGTCAAATCCTTTAGGGGGCCTGCCCCATCTACGTCTGTTTTGCTTTAATAAAGTAATCGCGGGAATGGACAACAGCCACTTTTAATATAGCCAAAAGAGGAACGGCTACAAGCATGCCGATCACCCCTCCCGCTTCTCCGCCTATAATTAAAGCGGCAATGATAAAAAGGGGATGAATATTGATCGATCTCCCGACGATGTAAGGTGAAAGGACATTCCCCTCCAGCAATTGGAGCAAAACGATGATGCCGGCAGACATCAGTGCCAGCTTGACTGAGCTTAGCAAGGCGAAGGCAGTGACAGGAACGGCCCCGATAACCGGGCCGAAATAGGGAATGATGTTTGTAAAAGCTACAATCAAGCCCATGATGACGGGATAATCCAGTCCAACCAGCCAAAATAAAAGGGTGGAAATCGTCCCGATCAAAACGCAAACAAGCAACTGGCCGCGAATGTAACCCCCAAGGGAAGTGTTCACCGCAGAAAGAAATTCCTGTCCCTGTTTCCGCCATTTCTTCGGTGTCATATACCAGGCCGCTTTTTTGATCAGGTCCAGATCCTTCAATATGTAAAAAGAAATGAAAGGAATGACAGCCAAAACAAAAATAAAGTTGATCAGTCCTTTAAAGGCAGACATGGTTTTTTCCAAAAACCGGTTTAACCATTGTTCAAAATCATTAACACGTTCTTCAATTTGAGTCTGTATACCATCTGGCCATCTCGAAGTCGATTCATGCAAGTCTTTCACCAGGCCTTTATAATATCCCGCCAATTCGGGTATATGCTCCGAGAAATGGCTGACTTGATCAATCAGAACGGGAATTCCCACATAAAGAGCATATCCCATTCCGCCGAAAAACAGCACATAAATGGCAAGGATCGCCACAATCCGGTTGATGCCAAGCAATTCTATTTTTTCAACAATCGGATGAAGCAGATAAGCAATAAAGCCGCCTATCATAAATGGCAGCAGCCCGATGCACACAATCGTAAAAACCGGTTTCCACAGCGGTTTTATGAGCAGAAAACAATATAGAATGATAAATAACAATAACACAATCGCCAAATTGTATATTAAGCGGAGCCGCTTTTGCTTCAACTTGTTCCCTCCTGCGATTAGTGTGCCGTTTTTTATCACATTTTAATCGCAGGTAAGAAAAGAAATAGTTCAAGAGGCTGCCTTCTGAGGGCAGCCCCTAGCTCAACTTGCGTTCCCGCTCGTCAAACAGATCATCCAAGGAACTCAAAGTACCATCTTCTTCCACCTGGTGGGTATAGATGATTTCCTTTCCGATGGAAAGTTCAATGAAGCAATTCCAGCAATAATACTGATTGACTCCAATTTTACCAAGGTCCTTGCTTTGACAATTCGGACATTTCATCATGGGTACTGACACCTCGTTGATTGATTGCTGACACAATGATGGCATCCTTTCCAATACTCGGGGGATCAAGGGTACGGATGATCCGCTTTCCCTCCGTTATATCCGAAAAGAATCCATCAGTCAGCTCGTATCCAACGATTGTACCCTCTTTTTCCAAAAAATATACATCATCCAGCAATCCGAGCTGTTCGCCTTGCGGCGTCATCGTATTTTTTTTGGCTAAAGGGCGGCCATGATGCATTGTGTATTCATCATCAAGCTCCTGGTATATGGAGAATTGCCCGTTGCTGTCAACCATGATTCCATCTTCGCCAAAGGATGAAACGGACTGCACGGGAACGCGCAGCTTTTTCCCGATGAAACCTTTCATCTGCAGCAAAAGATCTGTCACCATTCCCTCATCGCCTATGCAAATGTCACAAACTTCACCAAGCATTTCGCCATTCCGGTCGTAAACCGGCATCCCTTTCAATAAAGAAAATGTCCGCAAAGATGCACACCACCTTTTTCGAACATTTTTATTTTCCGCTCAATCGAGGAAATCATAAGGTGAAACATTTTCCATGCCAACCATGGGGTCTGCCAAGAAGAGTTTATCTTCATATGACAATTCCTCTTGCTCCTCATTCATTTTTTCTTCTATGATCGGCTGCTGCTTTTCCCCAGCCAGTTTCTCACGCAATGTAGTTTGCCTTTTTTGATCATCTTCACGTTCTATCCCGACTCGGAAAGCACTTTCTTCTCCGCACAAAATGAGAAACTGCTTGCTCCTTGTGATGGCTGTATATAATAAATTGCGGCGCAGCATCCGATAATAATTCCTCACAACCGGAAGGATGACGATCGGAAATTCGCTTCCTTGCGCTTTATGGATGGAACAGCAAAAAGCATGGGTAATTTGGTTAAAATCCTGGCGCATGTATGTGACTTCCGTACCTTCAAAAGAGACAATGATCATGTCCTGCTTTTCAACGTTTTCTTTTGCATACAATATGGAAATGATTTCACCGATATCCCCATTGAAGACATTTTTTTCCGGCTGGTTGACGAGCTGCAGCACTTTGTCCCCAATCCTGAATTTTGTCTCTCCCAATGTGATTTCCTTATTCCATTTTTCTTTTTTGGGATTAAAAACTTCCTGCAATATTTTATTCAGATTGTCGATTCCGGCGGGCCCGCGGTACATGGGGGCCAATACCTGAATATCCTTGGCCGTGTATCCTTTTGTCAGGGCATTTTTTACAACCTGCTCAACAGCATCCCCTATTTGCGGTGCCTGGCATTTGATAAAAGACCGGTCTTTCCGCTGGGCCGTAACATCGGAAGGGATCTTACCGTTCTTTATTTCGTGTGCCAGTTCCACAATCGACGAACCGTCCGCCTGCCGGTAAATGTCTGTTAATTGGACAACCGGAAGAGTATTAGAGGCCAAAAGATCTTTCAGCACTTGCCCGGGACCAACTGAAGGAAGCTGGTCTTCATCTCCCACCAAAATGACTTGGATCGAATCGGGGAGTGACTTGAAAAGCTGATGGGCAAGCCATGTATCCACCATCGACATTTCGTCGATGATGATGATCTTTCCTTCGATTTCACGTTCGCCTTCTGTATCCAGGCTCTCCTGACCTGTCATGCCCAACAGCCTGTGAATGGTCATGGCAGGAAGCCCGGTCGATTCCGCCATTCTTTTCGCGGCACGTCCGGTCGGTGCAGCCAAAATAAACGGAAATATATCTTCTTTTTTATATGCGTGAGGATCGAGCGAACAGCCGTGAAGCTCGGCATACAGTTCGACAATTCCCTTAATGACCGTTGTCTTTCCGGTTCCGGGTCCGCCTGTCAGTATCATTAAAGGACTCGTCAAGGCTGTTTGAATCGCTTCTTTCTGGGATGGTGCATACTCGACGCCCAAGCGCTCTTCCAGGTTCCCAAGCGCCAATAGAAACTCGGATTCCGGAAATTGATCGGCATACTGCTTTTGATCCATAATCCGCCGGATGTTCGCAACAAGGCCTTTCTCTGAAAAATAAAGAGATGGCATGTAAATACGCTGTTCCTCACCGATTATTTTTCCTTCTTCTTTTAACTGGACAAGGGCATCGGCAATAATTTGGAAAGGAATTTCAACCGCCTGGCTGCTTTCAAGCAGCTGTTTCACCTGTTCAAGCAGCTGCTCCGCCTCCAAATAGACATGTCCGTTTTGCATGCATTGCTGGTCAAGAACATACAGGCATCCGGCCTTGATCCTGTCCGGATGATTCCCGACGATGCCAAGCTGGACTCCCAGCTCATCAGCCCTGCCGAAACCGACACCTTCTACATCTTCTATAAGCTGGTACGGATTCTTTTCAATTATGGCTAATGTATCTTCTTTGTACACCTGGTAAATCTTCATGGATAGTTGCGGCCCGAACCCGTATTGATTCAGGCCGATCATGACCTGTTCCAGTCCTTGGTGTTCAAGCAGTGCTTCATACAGATTTTTGGCTGCTTCCGGAGAAACCCGCGGAATTTCATCCAGGACGGACGGCTTGCTCAAAATGATGCTGATGGCACTTTCTCCAAGGGCTTCTACGATTCTTTCGGCCGTTTTTTCACCGATGCCTTTGAACAGATCACTGGATAGGTACATGATGAGCCCTTGTTTTGTCTGCGGCATTTCCTTTTTGAAATGGTTCGCATGAAATTGGAGGCCAAATTTCGGATGTTCCTTTAAACCGCCGTAAAAAATATACGTTTCCTGTTCGTGTATTTTGGGAAAATAACCGGTGATGACCGCTTCTTTTTCCTTATATTCCTCGTTTGTCTCTTCCACTCTGATCCTGACGACAGAGTACAGGTTTTGTTCATTATGAAAAATCGTGACGAGGTGCCGGCCCTTCATGAACTTTTCATTTTCGGAAAACAGATCAAGCGATTCCATTGCCGGAACCTCCCCTATTGCTTAGTCTTGCTCTTTTAATGCCTGCTCCACCAATTTTTTGCCATTGCCGGCAAGAAGGTGATCAGGCTGGACGGCCAATGCTTTATTGAATTGATCCAAGGCTTTTTCAAGCTGGCTTTCTTTGCCTGCATAAGCAACCCCAAGATTATAAAAAGCGTCTGCATGCTTGGGGTCCGCTTCAGTCACTTCTGTCAATTTCTTAATCGCTTCATCCATGACTCCTGCCCTCGCAAGTGCCAGGCCGTACTGGAATTTTGCTTCAGTATCCGCATCATCCAACTCCACACTCCTTTGAAGGTAAGGGAGTGACAGCTCATTTTTGCCAAGATTCACAAAGCACATGCCGAGCATGTAATGTAAATCATTCGTCTCCGGCCCGATTGCCAAGGCTTTTTCAAACATGCCGGCCGCTTCCGGATATTTTTCCTGATTAAAGTATAAATTCCCGTAGCTGTAATAGGCTGCTGACGCCTGATCATCCAGTTCAATGGCGCGTTTTAAAAATTCTTCCGCACGCTGCGGCTCTCTCACCGACAGAAGAACGTTTGCGAAGTTTACATAACCTACCGGATCTTTCGGATTTTCTTCGATAGCAGCCGTAAACATTTGTATGGCTTTCTCCATTTCTCCCTGCTGTAAATATTCAATGCCCTGCCTGTTTTTATCCATTTGCTACACTCCGTACATTAGTTCTTTTAGTGAAATTATAACATATATCACATAAGAAAAGCGCAAGCGCCTTTTTAGCGACGTACAAACTGGAGCACTCCGCAATGAGATAAAGGAAACACGGCGACGAAGGCAGGCTCAAGCAGCGACGTCCTGTCGCTTCGCCTGCACTAGGACGTCCTGTCCGTCGGAGCCGATGTTGACTTATCGTAGTGGAGGAGTGCGAAGTTTGCTAGTCGCTGGGCGCTGGAGCTGGACAAAGCACAATAATTTTATACTAATATCTTTGAAAAAATTTATACTTCCTTAAACAGCGGAAAAAGCCGCTTATGAAAATAAGCAGCCTTCCAATTATCCAACATACATTAATCTTTGTCCATCCCGGAAAATCCGGTCAATCGTTCCTCCGCCAAGGCAGACATCACCGTCATAAAACACGACTGCCTGCCCGGGCGTCACAGCTCTTACCGGCCTTGCAAACCTGACTTCGGCTTCATTTCCCGGCAGCAGCTTGACCGTGACTTCCTCATCCGGCTGCCGGTAACGGAATTTTGCCGTACAGGTAAACACTGATTCTTTCTCCTGATCGGAAATCCAGTTCACCTTGATGGCCTGGATGCTGTCGGAATATAAAGCCGGATGATGGAACCCCTGTTCCACATACAAAACATTTTTCTCAAGGCTTTTCCCGACAACAAACCACGGATCGCCTGCTCCCCCGATGCCAAGTCCATGGCGCTGCCCGATTGTATAGTACATCAATCCGTCATGAACGCCTACTTTTCTTCCGTCCATGGTCTCCATATTCCCTTTCTGAGCCGGAAGATAGCCGCTTAAGAACTCCTTGAAATTCCGTTCTCCGATAAAACAGATTCCCGTACTGTCTTTTTTCTCTGCCGTAGCCAAGCCTGCTTCTTTGGCAATTTCCCTTACCCTTTTCTTGTCGATGCCCCCAAGCGGAAACATGACTTTTTGAAGCTGGTCCTGGGTCAGCTGGTTTAAAAAGTACGTCTGATCCTTGTTTTGATCAATGCCCCGCAGCATTTTAACTTCCCCATTGCCACGTTCGACCCGCGCATAATGGCCCGTTGCCAAATAATCGGCGCCAAGCTTTAGTGCATGATCCAAAAACGCTTTAAATTTGATTTCTTTGTTGCACACCACATCAGGATTGGGCGTTCTTCCCGCTTTATATTCGTCGAGAAAATAAGTGAACACCTTATCCCAATATTGCTGTTCAAAGTTGACGGCATAATACGGTATGCCGATTTGATTGCATACCCTTATGACGTCATTGTAATCTTCTGTAGCCGTGCATACGCCGAATTCATCCGTGTCATCCCAATTTTTCATAAAAATTCCGATTACATCATAGCCTTGCTCTTTTAACAGAAGGGCGGCCACAGATGAGTCGACTCCACCGGACATACCGACGATCACACGTGTATCCTTCGGTGCTTTATTCACGGTAATCTTCCTTTCATGTCGTAAGCCTTCGGACGATTTCAGCTATTTTCTCAGCTGCCTCCACGGCTTGTTCCCCTGTATTGTCGAGCCCGAAACTGAAACGGATTGAATTGCGGGTCCGTTCCGATCCGCTGCCAAACATAGCTGTCAATACATGGGATGGCTCAATAGAACCGGCTGTACAAGCTGAACCGCTTGATGCCGCAATTCCGGACAAGTCAAAATTCACAAGAAGGGATTCCACTTCCGTGCCGGGAAAGCTGATATTCAAAATATGGGGAACCGATTCCTCCATTGAACCGTTGACTGTAAAATTGATTTTTTCGTCTTCAAGCGCCTGGAGAAATTTATCCTTAAGCTGTTTATATGACTGTCTTTTTTCTTCCAGCCTGCTGGAAGTAATCGAAGCGACTTCCGCAAACCCTGCAATAGATACAAGATTTTCCGTACCCGGCCGCCTCTTCAGCTCCTGTTCTCCTCCATAGAACAAAGAATCCATTCTTGTTCCATTCTTGATATAGAGAAACCCGACGCCTTTTGGCCCATTTATTTTATGGGCGGAAGCGGACAAAAGATCAACGTGAAGATCATTTACATCCATT
This sequence comes from Siminovitchia fortis, assembly GCF_007681465.1. NCBI lineage: Bacteria > Bacillati > Bacillota > Bacilli > Caryophanales > Bacillaceae > Siminovitchia > Siminovitchia fortis. The sequence goes on along the minus strand of NZ_VEKZ01000037.1, from coordinate 4,328 downwards.
TCTTCCGTCCCATACGCCTGAACGGCATCCGTGTGAAAATAAGCCTGATGGTCCTTTAATAATGAACCGATTTCCCTGATTGGCTGAATGGTCCCCACTTCGTTGTTCGCAAACATGATCGTTACAAGGATCGTATCATCTCGAAGAGCTTTTTCGATCTCTTCCACATGGATCAATCCATTTTCATCCGGCTGTACATACGTCACTTCAAACCCTTCCTTCTCAAGGAAGTTACAGGCGTAAAGTACGGCATGATGTTCAATGGACGAAGTGATGACATGCTTCCCTTTATCACGGTTTGCGATGGCTGTCCCTATGACTGCGAGATTATCTGCTTCCGTCCCGCCGCTCGTAAAGACGATTTCATTATCTTTTGCATGAATCGTCCGGGCAACCTTCGTTCTCGCCTGGTCCAGCAAATGACGGGCCTGGCGGCCGAAAGCATGAATGCTGGACGGGTTACCGTATATTTCTTTCATGACGGTTGTCATTTGCTCAACAGCCTGTGGATGGAGCGGCGTTGTAGCAGCATGATCCAAATAAATTTTATTCATTGTTCCCACCAATTTTCAAGATTAGATATAAAACATATATGGCTGTACCTGGCCTTCATCTTCATGGTTGGCCAGGTCTTCGACAGTCGTACTGTCCAAAACATCTTTTACAGCGTCGCGTATTCGTATCCATAATGCCCTTTTGGCAGGTTCTTCATCCTCAATGCCTTCCACCGGGCTAATGGGGCCTTCCAAAACACGGATGATGTCGCCGGCAGTAATCTCCGAAGGCTCCTTTGCCAAAATGTATCCGCCGTACGCTCCTCTGACACTTTTGACCAATCCCGCATTGCGAAGAGGTCCGGCAAGCTGCTCCAGGTAATGCTCAGACAGATTATGAGACTGTGCGATCGATTTTAAGGATATGGGACCCTCTCCATATCTTTTTCCAAGTTCAATCATGATAGTCAGACCATAACGGCCTTTGGTAGAAATTTTCATACACTTGCACCCCGTTCAATTTCATTCACTTTTTCGTCTTTTAGCCATTTATGTGTAATGGTCCTGCACTGCGGCAACGCAATCCCGATGAAAGTGCCTGCTGCTAGACTGAAAACGACCGTTCCTATGAAAACAGGACCTCCAAGCAGCCAGCCGATGACAAGCACACCCACTTCCATCAGCCGCCTTGCGTTTGCGACTTTCCATTTCGTCTTGGCAGTCAAAGCAAGCATAAAGCTGTCCCTGGGACCGGCTCCAAGCTCTGCTGATAAATAAATTCCCATGCCGTACGCATAAACGACCATTCCAACTAAGAACATGACGGTTTTTCCCTGCCACGATTGCGGCTCTGCCATAAACGGCAAAAGCATATACATATCAATAAAAACGCCGACTAAAATCATATTTAAATAAGCTCCGAACTTCGGCCACTCTTTCATTATGATCCCGGCTGTACCCAGGACGATAAAACCGACAATAATACTCCATGTACCGATTGTCAAGCCGAATTGGTAATAGAGTCCGACGTGAAGAACGTCCCAAGGAGCGGCACCCAAATTGGCAACGATCGTCAGCGTGATTCCAAGGGCCATGATTAGCAATCCAACTGTGAAAATGGCAAATCTTTTTTGTAATTGCTGTCTTCTCTTCAATTCCTCTACTCCTTTTGCATTTCTTCATTATAGCATACCGGCAAGTTAAAATGCATATGGCGCGCAAGTTTGGTATGATATAGGCAATGGATAAATAGAACAGCAGTTTGGAGAGGATGTCATGAACGCACAACCTTTGGCTTTTCGGATGCGCCCAAGAACGATTGATGAAGTAGTCGGACAGGAACATCTTGTCGGTGAAGGAAAAATCATCTCAAGGATGGTAAAAGCGAAACAGCTTTCTTCCATGATTTTATATGGGCCTCCCGGCATTGGAAAAACATCGATAGCAAGTGCCATCGCCGGAAGTACAAAGTATGCATTCCGATCATTGAATGCAGTGACAAACAATAAAAAGGATATGGAAATTGTAGCTGCTGAAGCAAAAATGAGCGGGAAAGTCATACTTCTGTTGGATGAGGTACACCGACTTGACAAGGCGAAGCAGGATTTTCTGCTTCCATATTTGGAAAATGGCATGATCATTCTGATCGGTGCCACAACGAGCAATCCATACCATGCAATCAACCCTGCCATCAGGAGCCGATGTCAGATCTTTGAACTTTTTCCTTTGGAAGAGTCCGATATGGTCAAGGCCATAAAAAGGGCACTCCAAGATGAGGAGCGCGGCATTGGCAAATATAAAATAGATTTGGATGAGAATGCGCTTCATCATTTTGCTTCCGCAAGCAGCGGAGATGTAAGGAGTGCGTTGAACGCCCTTGAACTGGCTGTTCTTTCAACAGAGCCGGATAAAGATGGCGTCATTCACATTACGGTGGAAGTTGCAGAAGAATGCCTCCAGAAAAAAGCTTTCTCCCATGATAAAAACGGAGACGCCCACTATGATGTTTTGAGTGCTTTTCAAAAGTCAATACGCGGGAGTGATGTCAACGCGGCATTACATTATTTGGGAAGAATGATTGAAGCGGGCGATTTGCCAAGCATATCAAGGCGGCTGCTTGTCACCGCCTATGAAGATATCGGCCTGGCCAATCCGCAAGCCGGTCCCAGGGCACTGGCAGCTGTACAGACGGCGGAGAAAATCGGCTTTCCAGAAGCCCGCATTCCGTTGGCGAACGCCGTAGTGGAATTATGCCTATCTCCCAAATCCAACTCTGCCTATAAAGCGATGGATGAAGCATTAAGCGATATCAGATCAGGAAAAAGCGGAGAAGTTCCTCTCCATTTGAAAGACTCCCATTATAAAGGTGCGAAAGCATTAGGGAGGGGAATTGACTACAAATATCCGCATAACTATGAATCAGGATGGGTCAAGCAGCAGTATCTTCCTGACACATTAAAAGGAAAAGAGTATTACAAGCCGATAAAGACGGGGAAATTCGAGCAGGCCTTGGCAGCTGTCTATGAAAAAATTAAAAACAATTAATAAATTACGGGACCGCGAGGTCCCGTCCATATTTTTAACCGTTATTTACCCTTTCAATATGAATATCCTTCAACAATTCCCTTACAACATGGCTCGCCATAATCAGCCCGGCGGCCGAAGGCACAAAAGCATTCGATGAAGGAGGCATTTTCGCTTTCCTAATATCCGAATCCTGTTTTCCGACTTCTTGAACTACGTCTTCTCTGGCTACAATCGGGCTTTCATCGGAGAATACGACAGGAACCCCTTTTTTGATACCCTCTTTTCTGAGCCTTGTCCTGATCACTTTTGCAATCGGGTCCGTATGTGTTTTAAAAATATCTTTGATCATGAACCTGGTCGGGTCCATCTTGTTTGCCGCACCCATGCTTGAAATCATCGGTATATCCCTTTTCAGGCATTCTTTGATCAAATGAATTTTATAAGAAATCGTATCGGAAGCGTCCACTACAAAATCAAGATCATGCGAAAAAAATTCCTCATATGTCTCTTCCGTGTAAAACATCTTCAAAGCGATGACTTCGCATTCCGGATTAATGTCTTTGATCCTTTCTTTCATCAAATCCGCTTTCGGTTGTCCAATGGTGGACAACAAGGCTATGATCTGCCTATTGACGTTCGTAATATCCACATTATCTTTATCAACGAGAATTAATTTGCCGACACCTGACCTTGCCAGTGCCTCGGCGGCAAATGAACCGACTCCGCCAATTCCGAGAACAGCAACTGTACTGTTTCTTAATATATCTACTCCTTCTTTTCCTATCGCCAATTCATTGCGTGAAAACTGATGCAGCATGATAATCAACTCCAGATTTAAATGAATACTGGACTAAGAGTAATTTAAAAAAAAGCAGTTTGCAAGTAAAAAAAAGCAACCTGCCTGGACAGATTGCTTTTTTAAAAGATGAAAAGTCCCGATTGTGCCGTTTTTATGTTCCTTTGTTTTGAACCCGCTCTCGGCAGGTGGGTGCTCTGCTCCAAATCTCAAGCGTCCTTTTGCCAAAGGCTTGCTATCAAAATGGAAACTCCAAGCTCCCGTAGTTAAAACTTGTCGGTCAAAACGATAAGGTATTTAAACGAACACATCAGGACTTTTCTGTTGATTAAATATTATCACAGGCACAAAAATATATCAATTGAAAACGGCTTGGCAATTTCAAACAGAGGGATACTTTTGATCTCCAAATCCTGAGAATTACCGTTGGTCCTTTAAGTAAATCTATTTAAGAAAAACCGGGCAAAAACCGCCCGGTCCTTTTTTGTTTAGAGGATATCCGATAATTTGTA
>NZ_VEKZ01000036.1:0-37956 GCF_007681465.1 Siminovitchia fortis | reverse complement strand
AATTTCATGGCAGAGGTGGATCAAAAAGATGGCACAACTGGGTCAATTGCATGGCTGTAATCATGAAGCATGTTAATGCTCGAATCATACCTGATCCAGTGCCTAAAATAGATAAATATAAAACGTTTCCTGAATTTAAACATTCTTTAATGAACAGTAGAGAAAAGGAAAATATCGTAGGTAAATCACGCTGTGAAAAAACACAGGGTGATTTTTTTGTCTCGGAAAGAGAGGGTGGATGAATGAGGGAAAGTGAATTCTTTGAAAAGTATACGAGCAAAAAAACCATTGCGGTAATTATTCTTGTGATATTATTTCTTTCGTTTTTTGTTGCAAATTTTTTGCTGGCTTTTTTGCAAGAAGTAGGCAAAGTCCTTGTAACAATGATGGATAATCCCGATGAAAATATTTCATTTTCATTAAATTGGCAAAGCGTGTTTGTTTTTCAACCTAAAATAATAGAATTTTATATTGCATTTTATTTTGTTCTTGGAATCGGGTTAATCAAGTTTATCTATAACATCAAAATGAACTATGACAGCCTAAATAAAGGACAACATGGTACTAGTGAATTTGAGAAGGTAAAAGAACTAAAAAAGCAATATAAAATTATACCTGCTAAGAAAGAAGAGTATGACGGTAGTGGTGGAGTAATCATTTCAGGACTGCAAGAGAAGTACAGACCATATAGATTGTTGATTGACGAAGGTCCAATTCATACTATGGTTATTGGAATTACCCGATCCGGAAAAGGTGAAACTTTTGTTTTCCCTATGATAGACGTTTTGAGTCGGGCGAAAGATAAACCATCCTTGGTAGTAAATGACCCAAAGGGGGAGCTTGCGGGGGCTTCTTATGAAACATTAAAGAATCGTGGGTATGATGTACATGTTTTTAATTTAATTCAACAACACATGGGTATGGGATTTAATCCGTTACAATTAGTTGTAGATGCTTGGAAGAAAGGTAATCCGAGCTTAGCACAACAATATGCCAATAGTATTGCTTTTAGTTTATATCACGATCCCAATGCAAAAGATCCGTTTTGGAATGACTGTGCAATCTCTTTAGTGACAGCAATCATATTAGCGATTACGGAAGATGCTGTTAAAACGGGCAAGGAAGAAAAAGTTAATATGTATTCTGTTGCCAACTTCCTGGCCAGCAAAGGTAGTGATAACGATGAAGAAAGTGGAACAAATGCATTAGATGAATTTTTCCAAGCAAGAGAAGATAATACACCTGCTAAAAATATGTATGCGACAAGTAACTTTGCAGGTGGAAATACACGGGGAAGTATCTTTACAACTGCTATGTCTAAATTGCAAATTTTTACGTTAGAGCCTAATGCAAAATTGACGAGTTATAACAGTTTGGATTTAACGGATGTTGGTTTTGGTGATAAACCTGTTGCTATATTCATGGTTACTCCTGATTATGACCAGTCAAACCATGTTTTAGCTAGTATTTTCGTGAGTCAGTTATACCGAGTGAATGCTGAAAAAGCAACAATGAGTCCATCGGGAAAAATGAAAAGACATGTTCATTTCTTGCTTGATGAGTTTGGAAACATGCCTACTATTGAAGGTATGGCTGGAATGGTTACGGTAGGAGCAGGTAGAGGGTTTCGTTTTCACCTAGTCGTTCAAGCGTATTCTCAAATAAAATCCCAATATGGGGATGAGGCAGATACGATTATCGGAAACTGTTCCAATCAAATTTATATCCTAACGAAAGATAAACAAACAGCCGAACAGTATAGCGCATTAATCGGAACGAAAACCATAACAGATATTAGCCGAAGTGGAAAACTGCTATCAATGGATAAGTCGCATAGTGAAGCAGTTAAGGAAAGACCCCTTATGATGCCTGATGAACTCATGCAATTAAAAGAGGGTGAGTCAGTGGTCGTTCGAGCGAACAAAAGGCAGGATAATAAAAGAAGAAAAATTGTTCCAAAACCTATATTTAACACAGGTGTGACAGCGCATAAATTCCGATGGGAGTATTTGGCGGATGATTTTAATAATAGTAAATCAATATTAGATCTGCCTTTAATGTCAACTACCTACCATGATTTAGATTTATCTCGAATTGTATTTACGGCTAAAGGTGAAGGTGATATGTATGTTCCGATGATCGATATTATGCCAAGTGAAGAATATCAAAATATGAAGCGTATGTTCCTTACATTTGTGTCTCAATCAAGTAGAAAGTTTCCTTACGTAGAGGAATTTGACGATTGGACTTTCTTACACTTGATGAGTTATATGGTATACGAATTGCGTTTGCCCATGAATATTGCAGAAAGGTTTTTAACCATTGCGAATAAATATGTTCCTGATCGCCTGATTAATTCGTGGAGAGAAGAATTGCGTAAGGTTGCTCCTGTTCCTACTTCAAGAGTGCGGAGAAAGAGTCCAAATTCGGTTCGTGAAGAATTGGAAAAACTAAAAGAAGAAGAGGGTAACTGATAAATGGGAGGGATTGGATAATACATGTTTACCGAAATAATTAAGGAAAGCTATATAGATGCCTATTTGGATTATTTTAAAAAAGATAAAAAAAGTTTTAGGATAACACGATTAATTTACGGATTCGTGTTATTTTTTATTTTTGCTGTCGGCTTTTTAATCATGCAAAAACCTTTATGGCTTCTTCTCACTCCACTTGCTTTTTATGTGGGATATAAGTTGCCTTATTTTAGTTTAATTAGTTTGAAAAAAAATGAAGAGTTGCGGACTTCTTTTTTATTCCCGCAATTTCTCCAAAGCTTCATGGGGTTGCTCTCTTCATCAGGTAACATCTATCAAACATTAAAGGCAACAATTCCGTATACAGGAGAGCCTTTAAAACGTGAACTGGAAAAGTTAGTAAAAAATATTGAAAAGGACAATCACCGAGATTATTACATTGCCTTTGCCGAATTTGTCGGTACAAATGAAGCTTACACCATCATGGATATGATTTATCAATTCAGTGAATATGGAGTCAAAAAAGATACCTTACATGACTTACGAGATTATATTCAAGGGCTGGATGAAAACAAGGTCAATGAACTAATTGAACGAAAGATGATGTCGGGAGAAAAGTATGGATATATGTCTATTTTTATTTCTCTGTTTTTGCTCTTGGGATATGCAGGTGCAATCTTGTTCTATTACTTAGGAGATATAATGGATGCATTAAAAGTAGTTATGTAGAAGTTTAAGAAGAGAGGGGGGTACATTCTTGAGTGAAAATAAAAATGATGCCGTGACAATAATTAAACATATTGCGGTGTTAAGAGAGGGGAAAAATGGATGGACTCAAGAATTAAATATTGTTAGTTGGTATGGAAAGGAAGCGAAATATGATATTCGTTGGTGGTCAAAAGATAAATTGGATAGTGGTAAGGGTATAACGCTTCGACATGATGAAATGTTAGTTTTAAAAAATGCGATTATTGATTTGCCTGAACACTTTCAAACAATGGCTTAAAAAGAAAGGGATGAGAAAAGATGAATAATAAACGGATACAAGAAATAATCGATCATTCGTTTTTAAAGGTTATGCTTCAAGATGATGCGATTACCGATATACGTTTTAATGGTACACATTTATGGGTTCAATACAATGATAAACCATATCAAATGGCATCAATTCAGCCAAAAGAAGAAGAAGTTAGACGTTTAGTAAAGTCAATGGCAATGGAGCAAAAAAAAGACATTACGGATAGTGAACCGATCCTTGATACAGATTTTGAATATTTGCGGATAAATGCAGTACACGAATCGGTCAGCCCTGACGGGACTACTCTTGCTGTTCGTGTATCAAGACCACGACTTGCCGTAAGAAACATACAAGAAATGCTACCGAAAATTTCTTACGAAAAATCCACTCCAATTGTGGTTGATAAAACGGAAATCAATAAAAATCCAGTTGCATCTTTGTTAAAAGTGCTGGTTTTAGCAGGAAGCAATATTATGATTTCCGGGATTACAGGAACGGGTAAGACGGAATTACAAAAACTCTTAGTCGGTCTTATTCCTAACAACCAAAAAATTAATTTACTAGAAGATACTCGGGATAGCCATATCAAAGCACTATACCCTGATAAAGATATTATGAGTTGGCAAACATTAACATCAGAAGATAGAGAAAAGAAAGTCACGATGCAGGATTTAGTTAAAGCGAGTTTGAGGAACAATCCTGACTGGATTATTGTTGCGGAAACTCGTGGGGCAGAGTCGTCTGATATGTTAGATGGTGCCAAAACGGGTCATTCGATTGTCACAACAGTACATGCGAAAAATGCTATGCGAATACCTTCTCGCTTTATACCAATGATTAAACAGTCACCTGCATACCAAACGATAGATGAGCAGATTATTGGCAAAGAGATCACAGAATTGTTTCGATTTGGTATGCATTTGCAGTTGGAATTCGTTAACAATAAAGCGATCAGGAGAATCAAAGAAATTGTGGAATATACCGATTATACACCATCAGGTGTTGTCGGAAGGCACTTATACAAATACCAAGAAGTTTTTGATCCGAAGAGTAAACTATATGTGCCCAAAGAAACAATAAATCCATTGTCGAATGAAACGCTAACCATGTTAGAAGATAAAAAATTATTCCATTTATTGCCCGATGAATTTATTAAATCGGATTACAAAAAAGTTTGGAATGGGGTAACAATCGAAAGTGGAGGTAAGGTTCACGGATGAATAATAAAAAAATGACAAAGAAAGAACTGTTTAAAGAGTTGAAGGTTCTTTTTTTGGGATGGGAAATCCTATTATATACTGTGTTATTATTTGCAGGTCATTTAGGATTGTTTTACTTCCTAACTAAAAGTATGTTGTTTTCGATTATCACTGGATTAGTCGGAACAGCATACTTTTTCTTTGTATTCGTATATCCCAACCGTAAATTAAAAACGCACGAATACCACTTGAGTGAGTTATTAAAATATGTGACAAATATGATTTTCTATTTACGAACAGGAAGTAACGTACTTCATGCTTTAAAGGCAACAAAAAACACAGTTGATAAGCATATCCAAAAAGATATACAAAAAACAATCGAAATTTTAGAAAGTAAAGAAGCAAGATTGGAAACAGAACATTTCAGAAAATACAATTTTAGTTCTCTTGACCAATTTCACCAAAATTTGATGATTAAATACGAACGTGGTGGAGACAGTACCGAATTGTTTAGTCATATTCAAAAGAATATTATTTTTGAATTAAAAAAGCGTGATGAGTTGCATAAGAAACGTAAAAGCTGGGCAACTCACGTATATACTGTCCTTGGGATGGTTGGGGGTATGATGGTTATTTTGCGTATCAACGCTCCTTTTTTATGGGATATATTTTTAGAAATGCGTGCAATTAGTTTTACTGTGATTGCTATTACGTATTTGTTAATCTTGATAAATTTATATTTGTTACAAAAGAAAAACTTAGATATATCAGTAAGATTATAACTAAGAAGGGAAGATAAAATATGCTAAATAGATATTCAGCTAGAATTGAACCTACTATTTATAAGGAAGTACCTGAATTTATTGCAGACTTCGTTATGGTAGATAAACAAAACCAAGAGGAATATCGTTTGGGTATTTTAAATGGTGATTATGAAGATAGGGATGATTTATATATCTGTCCTCAAGATATAAATATGGGTGTCGATTTATCCGATTTAGATGAAAATTTAACCGTAGTTTACATGTATGATGTTTTATCCGTTGATAAGTATAGAAGGTTACAAGAATGTTTTTATGACAGACTAGGAGAGAAGGATTCAGTTATTTTTTTAGATCCTGAAAAAGATTTAAACATTGATTTAGAAGAATATATTAGGGATGAAAGGATAGGTAAAGAACAAAGAGCAACAAGGAAGAACAGGGAGCAAATTATGGAAAGATGAATTATATGATTGGGAAGTAAAGCTACATAACATACGTTGTGTGGCTTTTTTATATGGGAATTGAGGTTTTTAAGGCAGGTTCGACTCCTGTTGTTCCCAAGAAGTTCATAATTGATTTTGAAAAACTTCTAAAAGCTGGCTTTTAGAAGTTTTTCTTTAGAAGGGGGTGAAAGACATTGGATAGCCATAAAGGAGCAATCACATTGATACTTGTTGTCTTAATCATCTTTGGAATATTTGTTTCATTTGCAACAGGTGTGTTCGATCCTATCATGACAAAGATTAGCAATGGTTTTAACAACATGGTAGATAGTGTCTTTAGTGGTTCAGGTATGAATTGGGGAGGTGCTAAGTAACAAATCTACAATTCTCTTATGGTTGAACAAACCTATAGACATTTAATAATGGAGGTCAATTGATGTTGAAGAAATTTTCAAAGAAATTATTTGGGGTAGGTTTAGTATCAGTTATGAGTTTATCTTTTGCGACAGGAGCATTTGCTGATACAAAATCAAATGAGGTTGATGTAACAATCAAAAGTGGTGAGTTTTCTTTAGCTACATCAGATATTGAATCATTTGGAGAAATTGAGTTAAAATCCACTCCACAAACCTATAAAACATCTTTTAACGACAAATTTACTGTGAAAGACTTGCGTGGAACACAAGCAGGTTGGAGGGTAGATGTTTCAGCTAGCCAATTTACTGATGGTACAAATACACTGCCTAAAGGAACGTTAAGTTTAGAACCTGTATCTAGCATTAAACGTGTTGGTACAGGTCAGGGTGCTTTGCCTGTAAAGACCATGGATTCAAACAAGGTGATTGATGATGGAACGGTCGCTGTTGTTAAAGCCGATACGGGCGGTGGAATGGGAGTGTTTGATTTTGAATTTCCAAAAAATGCACTTTCCATAGTAGTTGATCCAACTACCGCAAAAGTTTTAAACGGAAGCAAAGCGACATATCAATCCACTTTGAAATGGGATTTAGTACAAGCACCATAACATTAGAAAAGAGGATGGATTTAATCTGTCCTCTTTTATTCTTACTACACGTTCATTATTGCTCTTTCTATGGTTAGAAATGTAGAAAAACATTTTGATTATAGAAAGTGTAATAAAAAAAAGAAAGGTTGTGGTTAAAATGAAAAATATTACCATTAGCATAATGGCTTTTTTATTAGCACTTCCACTACCTGTTAATACCCAAGGACATAGCGAAAACATAAAAGAGGTAGAGGTGGTGGAAGCTGATATAGAAGAAGTAGAATCCAATATAGAAGAAAATAATAAAGAGGTTTCAACGCCGATTATGGAAGGTTCGACTATAAAAGATAGGAAAATAGAAAATGTAGGGGATGCAAGTGAAGAAAGTAAAGAATTTCAAAAAGAGGAAGTATTACAAGATGAAAACTCCATCCAAGAACAGATAGTGAAAAACGAAAAAACAGCCAAAAGTAATATTTCTTCATTTAGTATTCCCAATCAAGAAGAAATGCCTTTAGGTGATGATAGAATTAGAGATGGGGCAAGTTATTGGGCAACTTCTAACATTAGAGAGTGGTTAAACAGTGATCAAAAAAATGTGAAATATACTAATATACCCCCTGATTACAAAAATGAATCAGGTTTTTTATATGAATTTACTGAATCGGAAAGAAATGCAATAGCTGTAACTAAAAGACGTTCAATCTTAGTTGGAAAGGACAATAGAGTTCGTGATGGTGGAATAAAAGCATTAGCAATTTTTCCTGATGGTGGAGCCAATACATTTAAATACATGAACCATGCGATACGTGATTTCAACGTCAATTGGAAGGATTATTACTATCATAATGTCAACGACAAAGTATTTTTGTTAAGTCCTCATGAAATACATTTTTATATCCAGCAAAAGGGCATTAGTTTAAGGAAACAAGATACAAATGGAATATACAGAAATTGGTGGTCAACAGCTAATTTGTGGAATGGAAATCATGAGCAACCACTCTTTATTGACTCAAATGGGTTTATAGGGCGAGTAAGAACGAGTACTGAACAAGGAATAGTGCCTGCGATTCATTTAAAACCAACAACTATTTTAAATGGCAAAAAGGCACATGAATTAACTATAGGAGAAAAAGTTACTTTTGGAAAATATAATAATCAGGCTATACAGTGGATTGTTATTAACAAAACGCCAGAAGGATACCCTTTATTGTGGTCAGAAAGGATATTAACTCAAAAACAGTACCAAAAACAAGGGGATAAGGTTTACCGATATTCTGAAAGTATATACTTTGCAAAAGAGGATATAAGCATCTCTGATGATTTGAAAGTTTACAATAAGTACGGGGATACGAACCCCCCTAAATTATATGTGACAAATAGGCAGGAATTAGATGAACGAAAAAATGCTAACTTTATGTTGTATCTAAAGGCAGAAGATGAAAGCGGAATAGAAAAGATTATTTTGGATGATGGAACGGAAATTAAAAGCGATCATGCTAGTGTGTTAATAGAACAAAATAAAAATTATTATTTTCAGGCTGTTGACAAAGCAGGAAACTATACAGGAATTATGATTCCAATAAATAATCTTAATCCTCCTGCTACTGTTGATATAATCCCTTCCCACCAAGGTTGGACAAATCAAGATGTAAAAATAAATATAGAAGCATCCAATGATTTTGAGGATTATCAAACTAATAAAGTTCAATTGAGTAGATTCTCACAAAATTTTCATACTTACCCAAATAAAATTTCGTATGCACACAAAAGAATTAGAATTTCCGGTGAAGTTGAATTAATAAAAGCTGATCGACCCGTTGACGATTACCGGATTGGTGTCTCTGTAACATATACACAAAGGACACCATTGGTAGATGGCTATATAATCGGAACTACTTATCCAATACAGTATGTAGCCAAGTTATCCGAAATAAAAAATAAGCCTAAAAAATTTGATGTAATTATGACAGTGGGAAATGATTATTATAACAATCTTCAAGTAGGAGTCAGATACGATTATCCCCAAGTATGGAGTGTTCATCCATATACGGTCGAGTTCAGAAATTTAAAATATGAATTACTTGATGTAGAGGATTTTGAAATCAAAAAAATAACACTGCCATCAGGGGAAGAGATTTTTGATAGAAGATACACTTATACAGCAACAAAAACAGGTACGTATAAATTTGATGTTTTAGATAACAGAGGGAAAATAACTAGTAAAAGTATCGAAGTAAAAATCGACAAGGTAAAACCTAACCTATCTATCCAGCCAAGTACAACCAAAATTACGCATGATGATGTGGTCTTAAATGTTACCGCAACTGACGAAGGTGGCAGTGGTGTGAAGAGAATCAAAAGTCCTAATGGACAATGGGTAAATAATAATAAAGCAAGTTATACAGTTAAAGAAAATGGGTCATACACATTTGTTGTTGAAGATCATGCAGGAAACCAATCAAGTAAATCATATACAGTGACCAACATTGATAAAACAATATCATTTGAAAAACCCGCCGTTTCCAGTTTTGGAAGTATTATTTTGAAAGATAAGCCTGAAACCATATCAACGGATGTTACACCAATTTTAATCAAAGATTGGCGTGATGGAACGAATCAATGGAAGTTAGATGTAACAGCTACTCCTATGAAATTAGTCGGGGAATCATTCACCTTACCAAAGGGTTCTATGAAATTAAAGCCAGTAGCTTCCATCAATCGGTTAGATGGTAATGGTTCATTGCCAAAGAAAGGATTTGAAGAAACACAACACATTGATAACGGAAAAATTACGGTTTTACGAAGTAATCAATCAAGAGGGGAATTCAGTGTTGTCTTTCCGAAAGAAGCACTCGAACTATTGATTGATCCAACAACAGCCAAAAAAGGAAAATATGAATCTACATTAACATGGGATTTAATATCAGCACCGTAATTTATTCATGTGAGTGAAGGAGAAAAAACATGAAAAAAATATTAAGTTTGAGTGTCCTCTTTCTATTAATGATGGGGGGCTTTTTTACTTCTAAAAATGTAAGTGCAAGTGAAGGTGGGTTACCATATCTTGTAGAACCTATTTTGCCAGCAAACCAAGATAAAGGTATTGAACATTACATCTCTGTATCACCAAAAGACAATTCATTAAAACAAGAATTTGAATTTCTAGTTACAAATAAAACAAATAAAAAACAAACCATAAATGCGAAAATGTTAAATGCCTATACATCAACTAATGGAGGTATCCAGTATACAGCAGAAGAAACTGAACACAATGTAATAATTGATGAAAAATATGAAATGCGAAATTATGTTCAAGTACCAAAAAAAATTGAATTAGATGGTGGAGAGAGTAAGATTGTTCGATTAAAAGTTAATATGCCTAAAATGGAAGGCACTATTTTGGGAGCAGTGGCTTTCCAAGGTGAAGGGGAGGTCGAAGAATCAAATAATAAGGGTGTTTCGTTTGAAATTAAAAATGAAATCAATACAGTTTATGGGATTGCGGTTAATTTCCCAACAACAAAAAATTATTCTTTTAAAATCGGGAAGCCGTTTCTTGAACCAATGCCAAGCTATTATGCCGTTAGATTGCCTATAACAATGGACAGTCCTTTATTGTTAAAGGATGTTCAAATTGATTATGAGGTAGAATTTAAAGGAGAAAAACTGTTCTTTTCCAAAGAGAAAATTGATTTTGCACCAATGACTAAAACAAACTTTAGTATTCCTTTTGATTATGAGGAAATTGAACAAAACAAACCCTATATTTTAAAGGGAACATTAACATACAAAGATAAGGATGGGGTTGAACAGACTATGGACTTTAAATCTCAATTTGAATATACCGTTAAGAAGGATAAGAACGACAACAAAATAACGAAAGTTTTAAAAGCACCGATTGAAAAGGGAGGATTCCCTTATTGGATCTTACTATTATTCCCTGTGATCGGGATTGTTGTTTATATGAAAAAGAAAACTAAATATTTTGTTTTGCTTACTGATGAACAACCAAGTTTAATTATTGATAAGGAAAGTCCTAACTTTGACAAACTTCAACCGAAAAATAAAACAGCTAATGACCATAATTATAAGTTTGTCCATTACTATACAAAAAAGCAAAGTGAACAAAATGGCGAATATTATTATGCCTATCACAAAACCATAAACAACAAAAACGATAGAGTGTAAATCCTAAGATTAAAGAGTAACAATTTCTACCGACCAATACCTCTCAAAGAATTTAACAATCTTTCGTAAATTTTTCCTTTTTTACGATATAATAGAAGGAAAAATGGATAGAGGGGGATTGGGGTGGAAATTAAAAATATAAGTTGGAATGTCAAACAGCTTGTAACTATGAGTGATAAGGGTAAAATAAAATTTGACTATCCCATACAACGTTCAGGTGGTCAATGGAAGCACCTACAACAGTCGTATTTGATCCATTCACTTGCTCAAAACTATCCTATTCCACCAGTTTACTTTCTCGGCGTAAAAGAAGAAGTGATGGTTGAGAAAAAAGGTGAAGTGAAACGTGAAATAGTTGATCTTCGATACGTGTTGGATGGAAAACAGCGAATTTTGACTATGAAAAACTTTGTAGAGGGCTTTTTCAGACTTCATGAAGATACTCCCGAAGTAACTATTGATGATGAAAAGTTTGAAATAGCGGGGAAATTCTATTCAGAATTGGATGAAGAAGTTCAGGATATGATTATATCTCGAACAATTGTTACCTATACAATAGATGGCGAAACGGCTACCGATGAAGAAATAGAAGATTTGTTTTTTAGGATGAACAATGGTCTGGCACTCACAACACAACAAAAAGCCAAGGCACTAATGGGTGTTGAATGGGCGAAACGACTGAATGAACTAGGACAACACAAATTGATTCAAGAATATAGTTCTTTTTCAAAGACACAATTGAAAGCTGACAGTCATCTAACTGCGATCATTCAAACGATGATGATGCTCGATGATTCGTATGAGTATAAGGATGTTACCCAAGGAACCATATCGGATTATTCAAGCACATTTAAGGATGATCCTGAACGAAAACGGGAATTGCTAGAAAAAGTGCAACAGGCAATGGACTACTTGGCAGAAGCTTTCGACAGAAAGGAAACTTTGCTCTTACGAAAGGTTCATTTCCCGATGACACTCATAACAGCCATAAAGGCAAAAGAAATGGGTGTATCGGGTGACGAGTTTAATGAATGGGCTTTTGAATTTAAAGAAGCATTTAAACCTTCAAAAGAAAATGCTTCAATACTTCTTGAAACTGATTATGAAAAATATACAGGTGCAGGTTCAACTAAAAAGGAGAAAGCAGTTGGTAGGATGAACGAAATGCTTCGTCATATGGAAAAATATATGAAGTTATACAATAAAAGATTTAAATAGATTAAATGTTTCAATAGGGGTGTGAAAGTTGAAAGTTAAATCTTTTGCTTTAGGAATGACTTTTCTTTTGACTCTTATTTTAAGCGCTTGTGGTAGTACATCGAAGGTGGGAATCAATGAAATTAGTTTAAAAGAATTAGAAAAGAAGTTTGACAACAAGGAAACATTTTTGTTGCTCGCATATGCTGAAAATCAAGATGATATTGATCGTACCAATTTTATAAAAGCATATGATCAAGCATTAAAAGATTATAATTTAAAAGCATATTTTATTAATATGATTGATATGGATGAGGATGAATTAGAGGTGTTAGAAAATAAATATGAGCATCCTGATTCGCGAGGTGGTTGGAGTCCTTCATATGCCGAATTGACTTTGGTTGTAGATGGTTTGGCTGGATTGGAAAACGGATATGATCATAAAAATAAAGATTGGTTAAATGATGGCAAAGATTATTTGAAGGAAATGGATAATATCAATTCGGGAATTAAAGATATATTAGCATATCTAAGCGCTCATAACATCGAAATTAAATAAGTCATTAATATATGGAGAACTTACTCTCAAATGAGTAGGTTCTTTTTTTTATGGGAAGGTGGTTTATAAACTTTATGAAAAGAAAATTGAAGAAGTTTTCTATTTTATTCGTATTAACAAGCCTGCTTTCAATTTTTTCTTTGCTTGTCACAAAATACGCATTTGCAGTTACGGATGAAGAGTTGTTGGATGAATATGAGAAAATGGACTCCGTTATGCATATAAGTAGTGGATGGTTATATGATGATATTTTGCGTAGTGTAGGCTGGGCGATAATTAAGGGTTTAGCATGGTTGAATAATTATTTTGAAGATATAGTGACAAAAGTAGTGACTATGAATAACTTTTATTCGTCTCCTAACATGGAAGGGTTAATGAATGTCGTTAAACCGTTAGTGTTTGGTTTATTTGTAATTGCCGTTTTTGTATTAGGTTTTCAATTTATGATGAACAAGATTGAAAAAAGAGGTGAAGTAATCCTCAATATATTGATGGCGGTTGCTGTTGTTGTTATCATTCCGGTTTTAATGAGTTCTTTGGGTAAGGTAGTAAACGTAGGAATGGATCATATGGACAAACATAATCCTGGTGGATTGGCCGGAGGGGTCATTAAAAGTAATGTTGTCGATTTGAAATATTATGCTGACAAGAATTTCAAGACAGCAGGAAAAGGCACTAAGTATGTTGGAAATAGTTCTACTCCACCAAGACCAATTAATAGGAATAACGTTAAGGTTGGTACAACAGAATATAAATATGCTAATAAGCTAAATGGAAAGATCACTGATATTAGTGTTAATGAAAAGTTAGATTTAAGCCTATCGGAGAAAAAAGGTGGATTCAAAAAGTGGGGTAAGTCCTTATCTGATAAATCCCAAGAATTATTGAAAAATAAGGCTGTTCCTACAGGAAATGGTACTAAAAAAGTTGTACAGGAATTAGGAGATTCACAAATAATGTTCACTGAACTTGGGAAAGAAACGTATTATCGTTACCATGTTAATTGGGGTACAACGATATTTTCTTTACTAATCACTGCTTTTGCTTTGGTTATTACAGTTATTAAAGTAGGAAGAGCAATTTTTGATCTTGCGTTTCATCAGATTTTTGGAATGTTTGTTGCTGTAACGGATCTAACGGGAGGACAACGTACGAAAAAAATACTTGCTGAAATAGCCAATACATTTGGGGTTATCTTTATTATGGTTTTCATTTTAAAGCTCTTTACGCTTTATGCTAATTGGGTTAGCGGTTTAAAACCTGCTATAGGCGGTATTGGTGTTGTTCTTATGTTAATTGCAGGTGCTTGGGCTGTTATTGATGCTCCTGATATTGTTCAGCGTTTAATGGGAATTGACGCAGGGCTTCGTTCAGGCTATGGTGCTTTAATGGGTGCGTATGCCGCCGCAGGTTTAGCAGGGAAACTTGGTAAAGGTGCGAAGAATTTAATCGGAGGTGTGGCTAGAAAAGGGGCTGGTTTGGCAAGTTTTGGGGCTGGTGCTATGAAAGGTATTGCTGGTCGCCAACGTTCTAAAACACCTGTACCTAAAGTGCCAAGCTCGGGAGGAAGTAACCCATTAATGAGTGCTTCAAACAATTTATCCCAAGGTTCAGGTGGTTTAGGTTCGGATAACAGTGGAATTTCAAAAGAACAATTGAAAGGTGGGCAATCAAGAGATATTGATGCTCAACCTATACCAAGTAATAATGAAACAACGCAGTTGTCTATGGGTGACATTGCAAATGAACAAATTAGTGATCCAGACCCGAGTGGTAATATAATGAAGGAAAACTTTGATAAAATTCCTGATGGTAACTTAGGTGATCCATCTAAAATAAATGCAAGTAGTGGTGGAGCTATTCAAGAACAAGCACCAATACCAAGTTTAAGTCCGAGTGATATTGCTCATGTATCGCAAGAAAAAGCAGGTCAAAGCCCTATTGGACAAGTTGGTGGTGGTGCAAATAAAAGCATTCAAGGGATTCGACAAGGGAATATGAACATCCCATCCGGTTATACACAAACATCATCAGGTCTGATTGTTCCTGCAAAATCAGTTCAAGGCAAAGGGGTTCAAACACCAATTGCTTCACAAAATGCAGGTAGTGGTGGAATTGCTCACGTATCGCAAGAAAAAGCAGGTCAAAGCCCTATTGGACAAGTTGGTGGTGGTTTGGATAAAAATATCCAACGGATCGGACACGGAGATATGAACATCCCATCCGGTTATACACAAGCACCATCAGGTCTGATTGTTCCTGCAAAATCAGTTCAAGGCAAAGGAGTTCAAACGCCAATTGCTTCACAAAATGCAGGTAGTGGTGCAAAACGGATTCGACAAGGGAATATGGACATCCCATCCGGTTATACACAAACATCATCAGGTCTAATTGTTCCTGCAAAATCAGTTCAAGGCAAAGGGGTTCAAACACCAATTGCTTCACCAATAAATGCAGGTAGTGGTGCAATTGCTCACGTATCGCAACAAAATACAGGTCAAAGCCCTGTTCGACAAAGTGGGATTCAAACACCAATTGCTTCACAAATAGATACAGGTAGTGGCGGAACCGCCAATACTCCTATTGCTAGTCCAGTGAAAGTAATTTCACAACAAATTCAAGGTCTTACTAGCCAAGTTCAAGCAAGTAATCAACAAATTCAACAAATGCAAGGAATGTTGCAGGGTGGTTCTAATCAAGGTGGATGGGTTACGGGCAGTCCGTCCTTTCAACGCTTGCGTAATGAGGTAACAAGAGCAGGTAATTCAGGATATGCGTTTGGTCAAACGATTAGAAAAGCAACAGGCTTTACTACTAGGGCGATTGGGAAGTCGGCTGTAAACACGGTTCGGGCTGTAGCACACCCTAGACACACTGTACGTTTAGCTGGGGTTAAGTTGCATCAGGCTCAATTAAATGTCGCTCAAAAAGGAGCGAATAAGGTGCGTTTAGGTAAACAGAAAATTATCAGTGGTACAAAAAATATTGTGAGGGAAATTAGAACGCCATTAGGTTCTGATACTCCTATCTCCATTAACAGTACGAATATTAGAGGAAACAATAATGATATAAGGGGATAATAATAGGGGGAGTGAGAGTTGGGAAATTATGAAATTCCAAAAGAAATAAAATCCAAGCCCAAATTGATGGGATTGGAAATGAAGGAGCTAGTCATTTTATTGATTGGCTTCTTTTCTATTTTTACTTTTTTAAAAGACATGGTTCATACTGTACTTGCAATACCATTTATGGTGATTGCTACAGGATTATTGCTATGGTTGGTGATGCCTTCAAGTAATAATCCTACCCTTAGAAATTATATGTCAATTATTTTGTTCTTTAAGCGTGATAAGCAGACTTATCATGCCTTAGATCACGACAGGAAAAATAACGAAAAGTTAATTCAGTTAAATAGAGAGAACAATAGGAAGGGGGAAGTTTAGACATGGTTAATCAAGAGGAAAAAAAGGAAGCGATAAAGCCTATCATTGTGCCAAAGTATAACGAGAATAGTAACACTAAAAAAAGGGGTTTTATTCAAAAGTTAAAGCAAAAGAAACAGGAAAAAAAGAAGAAGCAAGAGTTAGAGGATAAAGGTAAGAAGGCTAAGTTGCTTCGCCAAACGCCTTCAATTCTTCCTTTTCTTCAAATTCATGACGATTATATTCTTTTAAAAGATGGAGTCATGGATATATTTCAAATTGAATCTAAAGACCTCTATTCGAGAAATGATGAGGATTTGAAGTTTTTATTAATGGCACGAAGTCGTTTTTTTAGAAGTTATTTTGAGTCTATAAAAGAAGTTGCGATGAATTTTCCTTCTAATACTGAAAAACAAAAAGCATATTGGCGGAAGAAAAGAGAGAGAACAGATGACCCTTTGCGATTAAAATTTATTGATCGTAAACTTTTTGAACTTGAATTTTTGGAGAAAGAAAGAACTAATAGAGAGTTCTTTCTTTTTGTTTATGCCGATAATGTACATCAGTTGGAAGAGCGTAAAAAACAAATTATAAGAGGCATGCAACAGTCTTTCCCATTAAAAGAATTATCTATCGAAAAAAAAGAGGATGTATTGTTTATGTTAAACAATCCAAACACAAAGTTATAGGGGGTATTTTTAATGCTAAAAGTAATGAAAAAGAAAAAAAAGGAAGAAGAATTGCTGGAAGAAAAAAGGTTGAAACAAAAACGGGATGATGATTTTCTGATTGCTATTCAACCACAAGGTGGAGTTAGTTTTAAGGATAAGTACATTCAAAAAGGGGATGGATACGAAGCGTGTATCCATATCTATGATTATCCAACAACAGTCAATGAGTTATGGTTAGAACAAATTATGTCTATGCGTGATGTGATTGTGGTAAATGATATAGCTACTATGGATAAAGATGAAGCAGTTAGTTCCATTAACAAGAGCATGTTAGAGCATAACGTACGATTTAGAAGTGCAAAACAGGAATCAGAACGAATGGATGCACAATCCAACTATCAAGAGATGGAAAGACTCTATCAAGAGATTTCACAAATGGGCGAAGTGGTAAAGCTAATACACTTACGCCTATTCGTTCATGCACCAACAATTGTTGAATTGGAGCGAAAAATTGAAACTGTCATTTCAGAATTAAATTCCCGTGGTTTTAAAGGTGCTGTATTCCTGAACGAAACTAGTTGGGAATGGCAATCATTATTTTTGTCGTATGATCATCAACAAAAATTCCCGAATTACCGTGAAGGGAAAGGACTTCCTGCAATGAGTTTGGCATCAGGTTTACCTTTTCATTATTCGGAGTTAAATGACCCAAAAGGTAGTTACTTAGGAACAAGTTTTACTGGTGGTAATGTCTTGTTTGATTTATTTCACAAAGATAAAAAAAGGCGTTTCTATAACGGCGTTGTTGTAGGAACGATGGGGGCTGGTAAGTCTACGACCTTAAAAAAGCTAGTAATGGATAATGCATCAAGAGGAAATTTTATTCGTGGTTTTGATGTAACCGGTGAGTTTGAAACACTGGTAGGCGCTTTGACAGGGCATAGTATTAGCTTGGATGGTTCCCAAGGGATCATCAATCCCTTACAAATTTATAAAATCGAAGAAAACGATGATCCGATAAAAGATGAAGAACTTAGTTTTATGCAACATATTTCAAAAGTAACCACATTCTATCAATTTTTAGCAGGAAATCCTTCATCAGAAGAATTGGAGGAATTCAAAAAAGTGTTGCGTAATTTTTATGAAAACATGGGATTTTTAGAAAGGATTTATACCACTGGTGTTACTGGATTACCTAATGAAGAATATCCAATTTTTAGTGACTTCCTAGCTTATATACAAGATGTTTTGTATGAAAATCCGCAACTAAGGGTGATACGACCTGAATTATCTGCTTCAAGAATTGATCGATTAGAAAAAATTGAATTGGTTATTGATAACCTAGTAAACAGCTATTCTCACTTGTTCAATGGTCACACAACAATTCCTGACTTTACCAATGAACAAGTGATTTTCTTTTCCATCCGTAACCTGACTGGATTAGAAAAAGGTGTGTTTAATGCTCAAATGTATAATGCTCTTAATTTAATTTGGGATAACTTGATTCAAATTGGTGCGCCACAAATGAGAGCGTTATATGAGGATGAGAACTTTGATGAAGATGATGTAATTCGTTTATTGGTTGTTATTGATGAGTCGCATCGTTTAATTAACTCTGAAAATATGTTGGCTGTTTCATTTCTAACAGACTTTGCAAGGGAAGCCCGAAAATACTTTGGAGGGCTTTTATTCGCAAGTCAATCAATAAGAGACTTCGTTCCTGATCATTCGGATACCGAAACAGTAACAAAGATCAGAACGCTGTTTGAACTCACGCAATACAAGTTCATTATGCAACAAGATTCTAATACATTAGATGCTTTGAGAGCAATATTTGAGGGGCAAATGTCCGAGTCTGAATTGGCTCAAATTCCTTTATTTCAGCAAGGGGATTGTTTGTTAAGTATTAGTGGACTGGGAAACATTATGCTCGGAATTGAAGCATCTGATGAAGAATTAGCACTATTTAGAGGGGGTATGTAAATGGATCGTACTATCCTTTTTAAATATATATTTTTGTTGATTGTGGGATTTTTGGTTATAGGTATATCAATCTATAGTTTTTTTGGTGATAAAAAAGAAGATGTTGAAAATCCTTTTGAAAATGTCCAAGAAGTAAATGAGTTGGACGTGGAGGACGACATATTGGAACCAGACTTCTCCCCAAATCCTGTAGAAAATGATGATTATGAGGACGATGAGGGAGATACAGATGAAGGCATTGGTTTAGATGAGCCTTCCATGGGAGACATCAAAGGAGAAGGCTATCAAAAAGCTCAAACCAGTGGACAAGATCAGGAAGAAGTCAAGAAAATAGAAGAAGCCTATATTAAAAAACATGGTAAGGAAAAGTTTAAAAAAGCCAAAGATCAGGCGCGACAGATTGTGGATTTATGGGTAAAAAAAGAAAGCGACTTGTCTGTTTGGAAGAAAAAAGCGCCCGGCACTTATCTTGAAAAAATAGAGGAAGATATTGATTCATTTGAGGATGAACAGTTTGATATTTTCATAACAGAAGATGAAGTTTTCGGTGTAAAGTCATCCAGTGAAAATGAAATAAAAATTGGCGTTTTTGCTCAATGGGAAGTCATTAGTGGTGGCTACACATTGAAAGAAGAAGCCGGATTATTTTATGTTTCATTTCAGGTGACCAAGGATCAATTAACCATCAAGGAGTTTCAGATTCCATGAGAGTAGTAGATTTAGCAAAAAAAGCAACATCCATGCTAACAGCAAAAGTAGCCGTAGCGGTTGCAGGAGCCATTGGCTTTGTAGGAGGATTGATTATCCTCCTTTTTTTTATTCTCCTATTAATCATTGTTGGTATTGCAGGGGCAGGGAGTAATACAAATACAGATAGTGAAGGTGGAGATTATACATGGGGTGGAACAGGGAATTTTGCGGTTAATGAGGTTCCAAAACAATATATTCCTCTTTATCAAAAAGCGGCACAAAAATATAACTTAGATTGGGAACTTCTTGCGGCTATTCACCGAGTGGAGACAGTTTTTTCTACAATTAATCCAATGATAAGTTATGTTGGTGCAGAAGGACATGCACAGTTTATGCCATGCACTTGGGTCGGATGGGGTCATCCATCTTGTGGAGGTTTAGGGAAAGGAAACATCCCCCAGGCGGATAAAAGTAATCCTACTTTAATTAAAAAATATGGCGGTTATGGGGTAGATGCCAATGGTGATGGAAAGGCAGATATGTGGGATTTAGAAGATGCCATTTTTGGTATGGCGAACTATTTATCTGCCAGTTATAAAGCAACTGGAACAATTGATGGAGCCATATTAAGATACAATGCTTCTTCCAAATATCTCAGTGATGTAAAGCATTATATGAGTGCTTATAAAAGTAATTTGGTAGCTGTTGATCACTTAGGTAATCATGGAAGTGGTGTTGTTGTAGGGAACAAAGCTTGGCCGGTTCCTCATACGAAAAACATTACTTCGGGCTTTGGCCCGAGATGGGGAACAAATCATAACGGAATTGATATAGCAGGGGGTAACGATACAGGAAAACCAATTGTAGCCTTTATGGAAGGAAAAGTTGTGGTCTCCACTTTTGGTCAACGAGGCAGTGGATATGGTGGTTATGGCTATGTTGTCGTGATTGATCATGGTAATGGGGTAAGTACTTTATATGGTCACATGTTGGAAAAAGGTATACCTGTAGGAACAAAGGTGAAAGCTGGACAAGTCATCGGGAAAATAGGTAACACGGGTGATTCAAAAGGGGCTCACCTGCATTTTGAAGTAAGGATAAATAATAAACCGGTTGACCCAATGCCGTACCTGAAACCGGTGATGGGTAAGAAATAAAAGCAAGTGAAAGGGAGTGGTTATGTTTGAAACTAAAAATAAATAGCGGAACTGAAAACAAGTTTTATCTCATTTTTTTAATTGTCACAACCGTTTTATTGGTTGTTTTTTTTACGTCAAAATTGTGGATGTATGATGACGAACCAATCATGCAAACACCATTTAATACGGAAATAGTTGGGTTAGATCAGACAACATTAAAATTGAACAGGTGGGAATACAATCCCGAAAAAGAGTTGATGGAAGTGAGTATTGAAACGATTCACACGGGTTCTGATATTGTTAAACCAACGTTCACTTTTTCTGCAAAAGAAAGAGATAAACCGGAAGGATTTCCGGTTAAAGTCGTTTACAAAGACGATACAAACATTGTTGTTCAAATAAAAAATGTTCCTGAAACATATCGTATTATTGGTCTGTTTGTATTTGAACACCGAGATAAAAAAATCCTAGAAAGCGAAGCAAGGGAGAGAACTATTGAAATAGAGGGTTCACTTGATCAGGATGACGGGGAAGAAAAACTTAAACTCCCTAAGCCATCGGAAAAAATTCTTATAGGGGATTATCGTAAAATAAAAATCAACTCTAACCTAATATTAAAAGATGCAATTGGTTATCAAGCTGAAAATATCCAGCGTGAAATAAAAGAGATAGACAAACAAATTAAAGTTATTTCCGATGAAAAAATTCCATTACAAAAAGAGTTAGTAAAGTCACTTGCAAAGGAAATTGAAAGGATCAATTCTGATTTAGAATATCAAACGGAAGAGGAAAAACAAGAGTCTGAAATCGAGATACGTTCCAAACAGGAAGCTATTGAAGAAGCTAAAAAGGAACAGGGTGAATTGGAGAATGCTGTTAAAAAGTTAATGGAGAAGAGAGAAAAATTACTTCAAAAATTAGAGACTGTTAGCGGTTCTCATGAGAAAGGTGAAGAAGATATTGAAAAAAATACGGAGTCTGTAAATCAGAAATCTGACAGGAAAGATGAGGTGAAAAATGAAAAAAGTAAAAGCGAATCAGAAAAAGTAGAGGACAATAAGGAGAAAAACAAAGAGAAAAATAAGTCCGATAAGTCCTCAAAAGAAGTAAAGGAAAACAAAAAGAGCGAATGAATTTCGCTCTTTTTTTAGTATTTTTGAGTGTGTATATGCTGTGTAAAAGCATAAAACAATGCATAAACATTACATTTTGATAATTAATATACAATAAACTATCGAGAATTTTACTCAAAAGGTGTGTAATACTCAAAAAATCTGTTCCCATCGAAAAACTAGGCTCTGCCTAGTCTAACACGTAACGTGTTAGCATTTTTCCCTTATGCTCTTTCAATCAATATCTGTGCATAACAGATATTTTCAATACAATACTGTCACAGATGATGTAGGAGGTTGTTAAATATGGATGTTCTTGTACGGGGTGTTAGTCCAGTTATCGTAAAAAAAATAGATCGAATTGCAAAAGAAAATGGAATGTCGAGGGAGGAATTTTTACGAGAACAATTTGAAGTAATATCAATTATTGATCTCTTGGAAGAACAAAAAAGAGAGTTCGATTTAGTGATGGATGATGTAAGGGATTTGCTTGAAAGAAATTTTGAGTTGTTAATTAACATGGAAGAAAAATATAGTAAGATGGTTAAATTATTTGCATTAGTAATGGATGTAGAGTTGGAAATGTTGAGTGAATATATCGAAAAGGGGAGTGCGTAGTTTGGAGGTTCGTATAAGAAATGTTGATAAAAGTTTAATCAAATATATAGATGAACTGGCTAATAAAAAAGGAATGTCTCGTCAAGAGTTTTTGAAAATATATCTTGAGAGAGTTGGTTCATCAAGTGCATTGAGAGATGAACAACGAAGGATTGATGACAATTTAACAGATATTAAAAAGGTTGTTTTAATGATTCATAGACGAACGAAAGACATGGATGATAAGATGGAAAATTTGCTTTCCTTTATATCATCGGAAACCCGTATTCCAATTGATAATGTTGACCTTGTGAATGGATGAGTAAAAAACAATATTAATGAAAAAATTATACAAAGGAATGATTGTGGGTGAGTAATAAGCAAAGGAAAAATTTTATGTTACGTGAAGAAACGATAGAAAAAATTAATAAACTTTCTGTGAACGAAGCAAAATCAAAATCTGAAATTGTTGATTTAGCAATTCATCATTTTTACAAAAATAAAGAAGAAGAGCATCAATTTTTTATCAAAACTCTATCTGAACTCTTAGATGAAAAAATGAAGGATGTAATGGAGGTTTTAAATAAAATAAGGGTGACAAGTAATGTCGTAGATCGAGAAACTAAAATGATGCTTGAATTTTGGAATCACTATTTCTTCATCCATGAATTCGATGCTATTGCGACAACGGATAAAGTGAAAACTGATGCACTTATTGAAGCTGAACATGTAGTTAAAAAAATTATCTCTGAAAGAAGGCAACGAAAAATAGATAAAGAAGTTGGAAGAAAAAATGTTGCAAGTGGGTGAGTTTAAATGTCAACTCCTGCTGTTGTTCTAAAAAGCAAATTCGTGATGCCCAATGCAAAAGATTATAATGATTATATAAAATACATTGATCGAAAAGATGCTAAAAGAAACTTAGAAATTAACCCTAACAGTAGTAAGAAAGATGATTTTAGTTTGTACCATACTTACATGGAATATATGGGGGATGAAAAAAAACAAGGGGCTTTGTTTACATCTGATAAAGATGTTTTATCCGAAGTTGAAAAGAAGAAACTCAAAGAAAATTTCAAGCAAGCACAAGAAAATGGTTCACCGTTGTGGCAAGATGTTATCAGTTTTGATAATGACTGGCTGGAAGAACAAGGATTATACAATTCAGAAACAAATACTCTCCAAGAACATAAAATAAAATCCGTGGTAAGAAGTGCTGTAGATGAAATGTTGAAAAGAGAGGGTATGAATGAGTCGGCTGTTTGGTCGGCTTCTATCCATTATAATACCGATAACATTCATGTCCATGTAGCAACAGTTGAGCCGAAACCTACGAGAGAGAAGGTAAGATTTTATGATAAAGAACACAATGAGTGGAAGGAACAATATAAAGCAAAGAGAAAGCAAAGTTCACTCGATCGCATGAAGTCTACTGTGGCGAATCAGATATTAGATCGGAAGCATGATTTCAATAAAATTGATGAACTTATTCGTGGTACTGTTCATTTTAAAAAAGAAGAACAAATTAAATTGTCAGCAGATGAACGTACAAAGGAATTATTCATGAAGGCGATGTTATTGTTGCCAAATGATTTAAGGCAATGGAAATATGGCTATCAATCAATAAACAACGCAAGACCGTATATAGATGAAATAGTTGAGATATATTTAGACACTTATCATAAAAAGGAAATGAAGGAGCTTAATGAGTTATTAGACAAACAAGTGCAAATTTCAAGAAGGCTATTTGGAGAAGATAGTAGGCATGACCAATACAAAAAGACAAAATTAGATGACTTAAAGAAGAGAATGGGTAATGCTGTACTGACAGAAATGAGAGATATTGTCACATTGGAAAGACGTAATCGGTTTTCTTCAAGCAATAACCAAGCTCGAAAAAATACAAAAACAAAACCTTCTATAAATCATCGTAAAAATGAATATTTCAAGAAATTAAATTCTAGTAGAGAAATTTATTTTGCTGTTCTACGTTTAAAAAATGCCATGCGAAAATCATATCATGACTATCAACGAGAACGTCACATGGACGAGTATGATCGAATGATGGAAGGATATGATTGATATGAATTGAGAACCCCATCTACAAGTTATAGTATCAGGGGTTTTTCTTTTTTTATAAAAGAATTCAACAACTAAAAAGGAGGAACCGTAATGATACATCAACAAGAGTATAATGAAATTAAAAAACATTTAAGTTTAGAGCATAAATTACAGGAACAAGAGGAAGTGATTGAAGCTTTTAGAAGGGTAAAAGAGGGTGGGAAGTTCAGTATTAATGATTTGCAAATTGTTCAACGAACACTCATGGAACAATCAAATGTTTCTTATCGAGAAAGAACTCTTGATTTAGGTGATGCTATATTTATGTTAGAACGTGAAAGTGAATTGACAAAAGATATGGTTAGTAAATCAAGGAAAAGGTTAAAAAAGAGAGGGTTGGATTTAGATAGGTTAAGGCGACAAAGAAGATTACAACATGAGAAGATGAGGCAAGAGCGAGAGTTAGGTGTCTAGTGAATGTTTAGGATGATAATAAGTGTATTTAAAAACAGAAGTGAACTCTTCTTTATTAGGAGTTTAACACTTCTGTTTTTTTTATTTGTTTTTGGTGCTATAGCCTTTGCTATTTATTACTAATTGGGGGTAATTGCATGTATGATCTTTTGCCGTTGTATAAGGTACTTTTACCTGAATGGGTTTTCAAAACTCGTACAGATAAGGAGGTTGAAGAAAATGCAATAGAATATTTAAAACGTTGCTATCCTGAACGAGAATTCATTAAGGTGGATGGTAAATTTGCTTTGTGTCGATTAAAAAATTGTAAAATATAATGTGAAAGGAGAAACTATTTTGGGATACGTATTAATTTTATCAGAAAAGCCGAGCCAAGCTAAAGCATATTCAGATGTTTTTAAAAATACGATTAGAAAAGATGGTTACATTGAAGTGAATGATAATCGTTTTTTTAATGGTCAAAAAGCGGTAATTACTTGGGGGTTTGGGCATTTAGTTGAATTGGCTCCGCCTGAAGAATATAAAGAAGAATGGAAAAAGTGGTCATTGGATACTTTGCCAATATTGCCTAAACAATTTAAGTTCCAAGTAGCTAAAGATAAACGGAAGCAGTTTAATGTGGTTAAGAAGTTATTAATGAAGGCAAGCGAAATCATCGTGGCTACAGATTGCGATCGGGAAGTTATGGGCAGTTATAAAAATGTGTAAAAATATAATGTGTTCAGGTATTATTATAAATAGTTGCCTAGGAAAAATTATTAACTATGAAAATTAGAGCTTTTATATATTTACTAGAGTCAGCATAGTAATTCAATGGAGGAAGGGTAAAATGTCAATTATAGATTATGAGGATAGGATTGTCGAAATAGTACAAAGGGAAGATCATTCGGATTTTTTATATGATTTGCTTGATGTGTATGATACTCCCCGGGCAACAATTACCCGTTTAAAAAATGGAAATCTCAATCTTGCAAAGAGAGCAGGAGAAGTTCATTTAAAGAATAAGGTATGGTTTAAGGAAGTGGGCAAGGGGAATATTTTTGATGGCTTTGTGGATATAGAACAGCAAGTAGCTGAGTTATCTGCCAAGCCACGCTATCTCATAGTTACAGATTTTGATGGGATACTAGTGAAAGACACAAAAACACAAGAAGCTTTAGATATAAAGTTTGAGCAACTCCCTCAGCATTTTAGTTTCTTTTTAGCGTGGAAGGGTATTGAAAAGGTTGATTTCGAAAAAGAAAGTCACGCTGATATTAAAGCAGCGGGACGTTTTGCTAGAATATACGATATTGTAAAAAAAGAAAATAATCTCATAGATACTAAAAATGGGATAGATATTTTCTTTATGCGTTTATTATTCTGTTTGTTTGCGGAAGATACAGGAATATTTAAAAGAGGTAGTTTTACTAATGCAATAAAAACATTAACAAGAACAGATGGATCAGATCTTAATAAATTCTTCACAGATTTATTTGTAGTTTTAGATACAAAAGAAAGAGTGGATGTGCCTAGCTATTTACAAGAATTTCCTTACGTAAATGGACAATTATTTTCTGAACCACACAAAGAGTTAACATTTTCAGCAAAGTCTAGAAAACTTATAATTGATTCTGGTGAATTGCTAAATTGGGCAAAAATAAATCCTGATATATTTGGCTCAATGATTCAAGCCATTGCCACAGATGAAAGTCGTAGTCATTTAGGTATGCATTATACAAGTGTCCCTAACATAATGAAAGTGATTAAACCGTTGTTTTTAGATGATTTAAATAAGGCATTTGAACAAGCGTACGATAGCGTAGAAAAGTTAGATATTTTATATGATAGAATTGGAAAAATAAAGTTCTTTGATCCGGCATGTGGCTCTGGAAATTTCCTAATTATAACTTACAAAGAACTTAGACGCTTAGAAATCAAGATTTTGTTACGAAAGAGAGAATTGACGGAAAATTTAATGTACCTTCCTTCAGTGACACTTGGTCAATTTTATGGAATTGAAGTTGATGAATTTGCACATGATGTAGCCAAGTTATCGCTCTGGATTGCCGAGCATCAAATGAATATAGAATTAGAGGAAATATTTGGTGATAAAGTCCGTGCAACACTTCCACTACAATCTGCTGGAGATATACGTTGTGCAAATGCTATTAAAGTTGATTGGTTGGATGTTTGCCCTGTGCAAGAGTCTGAGGAAGTTTATGTTTTTGGTAATCCACCTTATCTTGGGTCTAAAAAACAAAACAAAGAACATAAAGCTGATATGCTTACCATATTTAAAAATGTAAAAAACGGAAAAATGCTGGACTATATATCAGCTTGGTTCTTCTTGGGTGCAAAATATTCACAAACAACAAACGCAAAAGTAGCTTTTGTTTCTACCAATTCAATTACTCATGGAGAACAAGTTTTTACTTTATGGAATCAGCTATTTAAATTTAATATCGAAATTAATTTTGCTTACACATCATTTAAGTGGTCGAATAATGCTATAGGAAATGCTGGAGTAACTGTTGTAATTATCGGTTTTGGTCCAATTAATTCTAAAAAAAATAAATACTTGTTTATTGACGGCACTAAAAAGCTAGTTTCTAATATTAGCCCTTATCTAACAGATGGTGAAAATATACTTGTATCTACTAAAAGTAAACCAATTTCGAATTTACCAAGGCTTAGGTTTGGTAATATGCCCAACGATGGTGGTGGGTTACTCTTTACTATTACTGAATATGCAGATGCAATCAATCAGTACCCTCAATTAGTTCCTTATTTTAAAAAATTTATAGGTTCGGATGAGTTTATAAATGGTGGTTTAAGATATTGTCTATGGCTTAACAAGGAAAAATATGAAGAGATAAAATCTATTCCTTTAGTTCAAAAAAGAATTTCAATTACAAAACAACACAGGGAAAAATCGAAGGATAAAGGAACGAATAAACTTGCATTAACACCATGGAAGTTCAGAGATACACATGAGGCAAACAAATATTCAATTGTTATTCCGGCTGTTTCTTCAGAAAATAGATTTTATATCCCCATGGGATTAGTTGGTGCAGATACAGTTTTATCAAATCGAGTTTACGCAATTTATGATGCCGATATTTATCTGCTTGGAATTTTGATGTCTAGAATGCATATGACATGGGTTAAGGCAGTAGGTGGTAGATTAGAAACTCGATATAATTACTCAGCTGGGCTGTGTTATAATACATTCCCACTTCCTGAATTATCAACAACTAGAAAAAATAGAATTATAGAAGTAGTTCTTAAAATAATTGATATTAGGGAAGAAATGGGAGGAACACTCGCAGAATTATATAATCCTTTAACTATGCCATTGGATTTAAAGGAAGCACATGAAGAATTAGATGGAATTGTAGATCGGGCTTATCGACAAAGAGGTTTTGAAAATGATGAGGAACGCTTAAGTTTACTTCTTAATATGTATCAGGAAATGACTGGAGAGTAGGTGGAAATATGGAGAACTTGGTAGAGATTAAATATAATCAAACAGGCCAAAGTAAGTTGATAAATGAATATGGTATGCGTGAGATGCAAGCAAGGGCATTTGAAAAGCGTAACTCTCAGTACTTATTAGTTAAAGCTCCACCAGCTTCAGGGAAATCGAGAGCGTTAATGTTTATTGGTTTAGATAAATTGATTAATCAAGGTTTGAAGAAAGTTATAGTTGCTGTTCCTGAACGTTCCATTGGTTCCTCTTTTAAGAATACAGAATTAAAAAGTTATGGATTCTTTGCAGACTGGAGAATTGATCCTAGAAATAATTTGACAACTGCAGGTGGAGACAGTTCAAAGGTAAATGCTTTTGTTCGTTTCATGGAATCTGATGATGAAATATTAGTGTGTACTCATTCGACTTTACGGTTTGCATATGAAAAGTTAGATGATAAAGTTTTTGATAATTGCTTATTAGCAATTGATGAGTTTCATCATGTTTCGGCAGATACAAACTCACGCTTAGGTGAAGTGCTTCGTAATGTTATTCGTAATTCATCAGCACATATTGTAGCTATGACCGGTTCATATTTTAGGGGAGATTCTGTTCCAATTCTTTCTCCACAAGAAGAAGAACAGTTCGAAAAAGTTACATACACATATTATGAGCAACTTGATGGCTATGAGTATTTAAAGAGTTTTGGAATAGGATATCATTTTTATCAAGGCAAGTACACTTCAGCAATAGGCGAAGTTTTAGATACGAATCTGAAAACAATCATTCATATTCCTAATGTTAATTCTGGTGAATCAACAAAAGATAAATACGATGAAGTGAATAGGATTATCGATATCATTGGTGAAGTGGATTATCAGGATGATGTAACTGGAATCATCCATGTTAAACGGCATACTGACGGAAAAATATTGAAGATTGCTGATTTAGTTGATGACCAGGCTGAAAGAGAAAAGGTTGTCGAGTATTTGAGAAATATTTCAAAATTAGAGGACTTAGATATTATTATAGCTCTTGGAATGGCTAAAGAAGGATTCGATTGGCCGTTCTGTGAACATACTCTAACAGTTGGATATCGCGGCTCACTTACAGAGATTGTACAAATTATTGGACGCTGTACCCGTGACAGTTACAATAAGACCTCTGCTAAGTTCACTAACCTTATTGCACAGCCGGATGCACAAGATGAAGAAGTAACATACACGGTTAATACAATGCTTAAAGCTATTTCTGCGTCTCTATTAATGGAACAAGTACTTACACCTGACTTTAAATTTAAACGGAGAAGAAGTGAAACTGAGCAATCCACAGCAGGGGAAATGTATGTTAGGGGATTAAAAGAACCGTCAACAGAGAATGTCAGAAAGATTATTGAAAATGATATCACTGATTTAAAAGCAAAAATCTTTCAAGATCCTCAAGTTCAAAAAACATTTACAGGTGATGTTGAACCAGAAGTTTTAAATAAAGTATTGATTCCAAAAGTAATTCAAAAAACTTACCCTAATTTATCAGATGATGAAATTGAGGAAGTAAGGCAACATATTGTCGTAGATACGGTGATGAAAGGTGCAAAATCGGAAGTCGTTGGAAGTAGAGAGTTTATACGAATGGCAGATAAGTTTATTAATATAGAAGATTTACATATTAATCTTATTGATTCAATTAATCCATTCCAAAAAGCTTTTGAGGTTTTATCTAAAGAACTGAATTCGCCAGTTCTAAAGTTGATTCAAGAATCTATTGACGCTAAGCGCATTTCATTTGATGAAGATGAGCTAGTCTATATTTGGCCTAAAGTCGAAGAGTTTTATCAGTCAACAGGAAGACGCCCCGATGCGAAATCTTCCGATCCTATTGAAAAACGTATGGGTGAAGCAGTAATTTATATGCAAGAGTTAAGGAGGAAACGTGATAGTGGCAAATAGGTATCGTTCAATTGATGAAATAATAGAAAGCTCTCTATTTGACGAAATCACAGCACCGTCCAAAAGCGCACCTAAAGTTCAATATGATCTTGAAGCAGAAAGGTTTTTAGAGATAGTAGATTTTGTTAAAGAAAATGGCCGAGAACCTGAAAAGGTTCCAACTGACTTAGCTGAAAGAAGACTAGCTAGTAGGTTAATTGGAATTCGAAAGAACCCTGAACGCATGGAATATTTGAAGCAGTATGATGATATAGGTTTATTTGATAAAAATCCAGGAGAAACCAAGATACCTAAAATTTCTTCAATAGAGGATATCTTAAATAGCGGTTCTTCTGAATTACTGGGAGATGATCTGGCTTCTTCTATTTTTGATACAAGCACGCTACCTAAGGTTACCACAATGCCTGAGTATGTTGCGAAACGAAAGAAAATAAAGAATTTTGATGAGTATGAGCTATTATTTAAGAAGTGCCAAAAAGAAATTACAGAAGGTAAAAGAAAAATAGTGCCTTTTAAAAATGAACAAGACATTCACCCTAATAGTTTTTATATCCTAAAAGGGGTACTCCTTTTTGTGGAAAGTGTCGGAGAACGTAAAAAAATTAAGGGTAAAACAAATGCTAGGCTTCATTGTATTTTTGAAAATGGAACAGAATCAGATATGTTACTCCGTTCACTAGCTGCAGAACTTTATAAACACGGTAGACGAGTTACTGACAATGAAGATACGTTATTGGATCACGTTAGGGAAGATGATATTTCGACAGGATTTATTTACGTGCTGAGATCTTTAAGTACTAATCCACAAATAGCCTCTATAAAAGATTTATATAAAGTTGGCTTTACAAAAGATTCAGTGGAAAAGAGGATTAGTAACGCTGAGAATGAATCAACATACCTTTACGCTCCAGTTGAAATTGTTACCACATATCAAGTATACAACATGAATGGCAGAAAATTTGAAACAACAATGCATCATGCGCTAGCAAACTATAATTTAGATGTATTGATACAAGGACCAAATGGGAAGATGTTAGTTCCCAAAGAGTGGTTTGTAGTATCGTTAGAAAAATTACAAGAAGTTATTAATGAGGTTGTGATGAGGGTAAATCTATAGGTTAATTTACACTATGGTGATAACATTATAGATTACCATATAATGATGCCTCACCAGTTCCTCTGGATGGAGATTATTAAGAGGTATTAGATTAAGCATGAAAATTTATTTTATATTAATAGATACACACAGAAGAAACATGTTTTATTATGTTTCTTCTTTTCAAAGATAGAATAATTTGAAGGGAAGGAACGAGATGAGCAATATAGCGATATTTGCCGAAAAACCTTCGCAAGCCAAAGCCTATGCTGATGCTTTTTCTATAAAAAAACGTCACAAAACACATATTGAATTAAATCCGTGTCAAACGTTTCCCACTGGAGCAATTATCACGTGGGGAATTGGACATTTAGTAGAATTGAAAGAACCAAAAGAATATCGAAAAGAGTGGGCAACTTGGAATTTGTCCTCTTTACCGATTCTGCCAAACTACTATGAGTATAAGGTGTCTTACGATAAGAGAGAGCAGTTCAACTTTATTAAACAGCTATTCAATGACTCTAGCATTAGAACAATTGTAAACGGGTGTGATTCGGACCGCGAGGGGTCCAATATTTTTTATTCATCCTACTACATGACTGGAGCAAAAAATAAGGAAATTAAACGATTATGGATCAATTCACTAGAGGTTGATGAAATAAGGAAAGGATTCAATAATCTTCAAGATAACAAAAAAGACTTATTACTTTATTACGAAGCAAAGACACGTCAAATAAGTGATTGGCTTGTTGGAATGAACGGAAGCCGGTTATTTACCCTCCTCTTACAACAAAAGGGGTTTAATGACAGTCTCTCGATTGGACGGGTACAGTCTCCCACAGTATACCTTATTTATCAACGTCAAAAAGAAATAGAACAATTTGTTTCTACACCTTTCTATGAAATTGAAGGAAGCTTTACCGCCAAAAATGGCATGTATAAAGGAAAAGCAAAAATTAAAAGTGAAAAAATAGAAGAAGTCCAAGCACTAATGAAACAGCATAATATTTTGGAGCGAAATGAAGGTTTCGTAAAATCAATAAACAAAAAAGAAAAGCACATTAAACCACCCAAATTACACGCGCTTTCCACCTTACAAGCTGTTGCAAATAGAAAGTGGAAGTATAGCCCTGCCAATGTATTAAAGACTGTACAGGGCTTATATGAGAAGAAATTAGTTACTTATCCCCGAACAGATACTCAATTCATTACGACCAATGAATTTGCTTATCTTAGCGCGAATGTGGAGCGTTATCAAGAAATTGCAGGTGTTTCATTTCCAATAGCTTCGAAAAGAGCCAATAAGCGATATGTAGATAATACTAAGGTTCAAGAGCACTATGCCATTATACCAACTAAGACCATTCCGACTGTAAAAAAGATACAAGGATTGTCTAATCAGGAACGAAATTTATATTTTGAAATTTTAAAAACAACTCTGGCTATGTTTCATTCGAATTATATTTACGAAGAAACAAAAATCATCACTGATGTAAATAAGCTTGATTTTGAATCTACCGGAAAGACAGAAATTAGCAAAGGTTGGAAAGAGCTATTTACACACGCCCAACAGCAAACAGTTAAGAAAAAAGACGAAGAAATTCAAATACCTATTCTGGAAGAAAATGAAAAGGTGTCAGGGGTTATACAAATGAAAAAAGGAATGACAAAACCTCCTAAGCCCTATACTGAAGGTCAATTAATTAATATGATGAAAACATGTGGTAAGAATATAGAAAATGAAGAGGAAATGGAAATATTAAAAGAAGTTGAAGGATTAGGTACCGAGGCAACTCGAAGCGGTATTATCGAAACCATTAAAAGACACGGCTATATCAATGTTAATAAAAATATTGTTAGTGTAACTAAAAAAGGTGAAATCCTCTGTCAATCTATACAAGGTAACCTTCTTTCCAGTCCTTCAATGACCGCAAAATGGGAAGCATACTTAAAAAAGATAGGGAATGGCGAAGGAAAACCTAATCACTTCATTTCTAGCATTGCAAGATTCCTAGAAAAATTAATCCAAGAAACTCCTCAACAACTGAATGTCAAAAAGCTGGATCAAAGTATAGCAATGACACAAAAGAATAATAAAATCGCAGCTTGTCCTACTTGTAAAAAAGGGAACATCATTCAAAGAAAGACGTATTATCGGTGTTCCGAACACGAAAACGGTTGTAAGCAAACTTTTCCAGGGCAGATATTGGGCAAAAAGCTGACGGAAAAAAATATTAAAGACTTATGTACTGAAGGGAAGACTAGTATGATCAAAGGAATGAAATCTAAAAAAGGGAAACGTTTTAATGCTTATCTAAGATTAAAAGAAGGTAAAATTACCTTCGAATTTGCAAATCATAGTAAGAAGTAAAACTATCCAACCTATAAGCATTTTCCTTTAGAATTACCTTAAATTTAACCTTGGATGATGAGAGTGGAAGTGATTATATTAATGAAAAAGATTAAAGAATTAAAAAATACTTCAACAACGGCCTATTTAGTAACCTTAGATGGTGATAACATTAAGACTGTTAACCTTCAAATCATTACAAAAAAGCGAAATTCAAATAAATACTTATTACTAATAAGTTCTAACGGAAAACCTATCCAGGAAGTGTTTTATTTTATAAATTTTATTTGTCAGTATGACTCGTTTAATGCCAGATTGCAGTCAGCTCAAGCTTTAAAGCTATTATATTCATTTTCAGAAATTGTACCAAAGGATATATCGCAATTCACTAAAAAAGAGTTTGCTGATTTTTCAAGATTTATTTTAGGACAAAGTATTAATGGTTTGCAAGAAACATGGCAATTGAAAACAAGTAGGTCAATTAATACACATAACGTTTATATGGCTACAATAAGAAAATATTATGCCCATTTGGGTCTTACAGACAAAAGTATCTTCGAATCCACAGTAGTGGGGATTGACAAGAGTACTTTTGGTCTTTTTGGTCATACGGAAAAAAGAAAAGAGAATAAGTATAACTCAAGTATTTCCAGAAAGAGAATAGATAAAGTACCAAAGTTTATAACGCTTGAGGAATATAAGGCAATAAAACTAAATTTAGAGTCGAACCCAACTTTGTTGAACCTAAGAAATGAAGTGATAATTGATCTTATGTATCTCAAAGGACTTCGTTTAGGTGAAGTGTTGGGTCTGACTTTAGAAGATATTAAAGAGCATGCTGATTACGAAAATGCGGGAGTAATTATCATTCGAAATAGGCTGAGTGATCAACCCCATCAGTTTGCCAAAAATAGTATACACCCAACGAGTAAAAATGACTATAAGACAGCGATTTATAGGGAACGTGGAGTACAGAAAATTGTAATCCCGGTGGGATTAAAGAATAAAATTGATAATTACATTTTCAAGAGTAGGGATTTA
Source organism: Siminovitchia fortis (assembly GCF_007681465.1). Classification (NCBI taxonomy): domain Bacteria; kingdom Bacillati; phylum Bacillota; class Bacilli; order Caryophanales; family Bacillaceae; genus Siminovitchia; species Siminovitchia fortis. The sequence continues at coordinate 3,069 of NZ_VEKZ01000036.1, read as the reverse complement.
TTCAATATATCTGATAAGGTAATCAGTAACATGTTACAAAACTCGATAGCAGACTCCATTGATTCGAATGAGAAGAATTATTATTTATTCTTAAGCAAAAATGGATCACCATTAACTTCCTCTGGCTGGAATGATTGGTTAAGAAAATTTTTTAAAAAGTTAAGTATACATACAGACAAAATATCTAAAAAAACAAATTTGAGCCACAGATTTAGACATGGTTACGCAATGTATCTGATAAATGAATTAAACTTAACTTTGGAAGAGGTTAGCCGATACATGAGGCATAAGTCGATTACCTCAACTTATGTTTATTATAACCCGACTGAAGACGAGATAATGGATGGCACTCTAATGATAGAACAAAAGATGAACCAAGCCTTGACAGAAGGGGATGGTATAATTGAGGAAAATTGATGTATTTTTCAATGAAATTCAAGAATTAATATCTCAATCAAAATGTGAGATTCTTCGGGAAGAGCTGGTTTTATTTTTTGAAAAGCATAAAAAAGGACTTGACAAGCAAATCGGTGGAAAACAAATAGCATTTTACTTTCTTATTATTAATTTGAAAGATATTAACTCAACTTTCGCAGCACAAATTAGGCAGGTAAGCCTTGATATAACTAGGTAGGCCTGCAATCCATTGCCGGAGTTGATCTTTAATTAATTTTTTGATCCGGTTGTTCGTTTGTTTCAAGGCATCGTCAAGAAGCTCGATGAGTTGCTGAAGAGCCACAGCCCAATCTAGTTCGTCAATTTCATCACAAAGTTCGTAGAACATGCCACCAAGTGTCCGATTATCCATACTACAACGGTTTTGCCAAGACAGTAAAATATACCTTGAAAACACAATCGTTGTGTGACTAATCAACAGATCATAAGACCTACCTTGAAATTCCTTTTGGAGTTTCAATAGCGATTTTGTTGTTTTGAAAAAGACCTCGATGTCCCAGCGCATACCGTAAATGCGGACAATCTCTTTTTCAGACAATGAACAGTCTGTGCTCAAGATTGCCAACCATTCACTTTTCCTATTGCGATTTTGAACAAAAACAACCTTTACATGAATCCCATTAGCCATTGTCGTATGAATAGAACGCAGAATGCCCTTACTCCCTGTTATAGGAGTGGCCAGACGATATAACCCTTTCAAGTCAAAACGCTTGTCGTTTACAAGATAACGTTGGTTCGTTGCTTTCACCATGCCAATGACATCAAAACCTTGTTCGACAATGGATTTGATTAAGGGTTGTTGTGTAAACCAAGTATCCATAAGCACATAGGAGGCATCGACACCTGCAGAAAGAGCGCGCTGAACCATATCTGTCACTACTTCTGGTGCAGACTTCAAAGCTTCAATGCGACGTTTATAACCAGAAGTTCGCTTATCAATTGATGGTGAGACACCGTTAATTTGAGCATTCTTTGAACTTAAAAGAGAGAAATCCAACGGCATAAATGTTGCCCCATCTGACCAACCCAGTGTTAACATCCGAAAACCTTTATAAAAGCGCATTTTATGTGAAGAGTGATCGAAACAGCGTGCAAGCAGTTCTACTTTTTTACTGCGATTACGTTCAAACATGGAATCATCGACAATGAGCACTTTTGGGCGATGGTGGCTTGTTAAGTCACTTACCTTTTTAATTGTTGAAACACTGAGCGAGAGTAAGAATTTGCGCCACGCAAACCTTGAATAGTTTAAAAAGCGATAGACAGCATCTTTGGCGGGTAAAGTATCAGACTTCTTGCTTTCAAGCAGTCGAAACCAATTCTTCTGTTGAAAGATTAAGCAAAAGACAAGTCGAAACAAATAGAGACATGAATAGCCAAAAGACTTTTTAATTCCGGCATCAGATAAATGCTTAGACACATTCAATTCACGAAAAGTTGATTTTATTTCATTTGGTAGTTGCCTAAGTTGATCTTGATTCGCTATCATAAAGGAGACACCTCTTCTGTTGGTAGTGTTTTATAGTCAAATCCACTATACCAGACAGGAAAGGTGTTTTTCATTTTATTAGTTATTTGTCAAGGAACCTATTGAATTCGTAAATTAAGCAATACCATTAAGGCTTAAAGTTAATTTTCACTCTGCGAAAGTTGAGATATTAATATTAAAGAAATCAATTGGGAAATGTGTGTAAGGTTACATAATTTAGCGATGTATGAGGAATTAATGGTGGATAAAGGCAAGCTACCTAAGTCGCTAAAAACAACGATAATAAAAATATATGATAAAGGGTTGTCTACTGGTCTTTTTTCATATCAAATGTACGTAAATGATCTTTTTCGTGAACTTTATAAACAACTGAAACATAAGTATATCAATATCCAAAATATAAAACGATATGAAAAATACTTGGTATCTCACTATTTTAAACATGATCAAAAAAGATTTATTGATTATAAAAATGAGGAATTTTTTTCTGCTTTAATAAATTATCCGTTGGACAACGATTACACAAAACTAACTAAGTTAATTCTCAAAAATGGAAGTAGGAATTACTGGATAAATACAAATTCTAAGTTTATAAGAAAATGGGTTGAAAGATATATAAATGATTATGCAATGAAATACATTGAGCCAGTGACATACAGGCTAGTAGGATATTTTTTTGTTGATAGCGTAAATACATACAAAAATCTAGTGAATGATTTTGGAGAAGTAAATAATGATTTTTTAAATCATCAGTTAGAATATTTTAAGAAGATACCTAATGAAATAATTCAAAGAATCAGTCCTAGTAAACCCAATGTATTTATTAACCAATTGATAATCATGTACAGACTATTATTAGATGCTGCTGATGCAGACCAAGAAGTGGTTAGTTTAGCAGAGGAATATGCCAACTTGTTAAAATGTGAAGAGGCAACCACTGCGTTTAAGGGAGATTATTGCCCGATTTATTTTAATCCATACGAATCAGTCCCTAGCTCAAGTGTTAAGAAAATTGTTTTTTTAGCAAACGAATATACTAGGAATGGTGCTAATTCACGTAATTTCTATTTAGCCCCTAAATGAACTTGGACAATAAGAGTAAAAATTATTATACTGCTTAATGT
>NZ_VEKZ01000035.1:0-38253 GCF_007681465.1 Siminovitchia fortis | reverse complement strand
GTATGAAAGTGCTTACAAAATTAAAGGGCGAAAATTTCTGCCCACAAATACTTGACTCAAACTCCCTTCAAAGTGATATTGAATATTGTGAGGATTTAACTTACACTAAATGATAGACCAAAAGACTTACTGGAAACTTACAAAATTTCTTACTTTTAATAGATAGATAAGATATACAAACTTGAGCCGGTGGAACCATCATTTAAAAAAGACAGCGGTTACATAACTTACTGTACAGAGCTATGTTTTACAGACTTTAAAATGAGGGGGAGATAATGATGAATATTGAGGAAAATAAGTTACAAATACCTAATTACTCTCCATCTTTGAAAAGAAAGCGGTTATTCTATGAGCTGGATCAACACAAAAATGTTTCATTGCTGCTGGTTACCGGTGACAGCGGCTATGGAAAAACTATGCTTATTTCCAGCTACATCCGTGAGAAAAATATTCCGGCAGTCTGGTATCAGTTGGGAAGCTCGGACCGCTTTGCCCATATCTTTCTCAGTTATGTGAAAACCGGTATATACAGATACATGGGGATTGACCACTCGCCGCAAATCATAGAAGCAGAGGACGTTGATACTGAACTGGCCGCCGTCGTTTCTATATTGGCGGACAGAAAAGAGCCGCTGCTGCTCGTCTTTGACGACTACCAGCTTGTAGATCCAAGCCCCGAAATAGAGCCGATCATAAATGAACTGACCCACTCATCCCCGGCAGTGACAGTCATCATTATTAGCAGGGGTCTCCCGCGCTTACCAATAGCCAAGTTGAAAGTGGAACGAAAATATAAAGAACTTACAACTTCCGATTTGGCCTTTACCCTTGATGAAACACGCAGCTTTTTCAATGAGATGAATCAATTGAATCTGGAAGATCAGGAGGTGCAGTTCATTTTTGAAAGAACCGAAGGCTGGATAGCAAGCTATCAGCTTATACTTGGTGTGATAGCGAAAATGAACAGAAAGGAGCGATTTTCCCTCTGGTCCACTTTTCCTTATATGCAGGATATTTATGATTATTTATCAGTAGAAGTCTTGCAGGCACAGCCTGAGGAGGTCAAACATTTTTTATATAAAACTAGCATGCTGTCTGAACTTGATCCAGTAGTGATTAACGAATTTCTTGGCATTGATTATTCAGAGAAAATATTAAGCCGCCTTCTGACCCAGCATTTATTTGTATATCGGGACCAACAGGGAATGATCCGCTACCATAGATTGTTCAGGCAGTATTTGTATCAAAACTATAAGGATCATTTAAAAAATGATTATATGAAGGAACATTTGAGGCTGGCCGCCATATATGAAAAGCGTTACCAACTGATCAATGCCTTTGCCCATTACACAATCGGAAAAGATTACTTGAAAGCAGCCGAAATTATGGGATTGATAAGGGATCTATATAATCCGGTGGAATCGATGTTATTTTTGGACGGATGGCTCGAAGAGATATCCGCGGGCGACTCGTTTGCCAATAATACACTCTTTCTGATCCGTTGCGTACCGCTCGCCACTTTAAAAGAATTGACAACACTCTTTGAAGAAAATATATCTCTCTTAAAGAAAAAGAAAAATGAACTATGGCTTTGCAACCTTCAACACCGCCTTGCCACCATCTATTTGATGCGGGGAGATATTGTGAAAGCCAAACAGCTTTTCAGCGACTCATTGAAGGGTTCCGAACAATTTCACGATCATGCCATGAGTGCACTGAATCTAATACTGATGGCTGAAATATACAGATATTTGGGAAAGTATGAAACAGCAATTGAGCACGTACGAAAGGCCGTTTTCATTTCCGACCGTTATAAGATTAAGCATACGCAAATTCATGCCCTTGACACTCTGGCCACCATCTATCTCGATAAAGAGGAAGTGGATAAGGCTGCCCCTTACATTCAATTAGCCCTGAATATCGCCAAGGAGCATGATAAATCAACCTTGATTTTCGTTTATACTACAATGGGCAGATTATACAGTGTAAAAAACGAAGACGCCAAAGCCATTGAATGGGGAGAAAAAGCAGTCAGTCTTGCTGAAAGCTTCAACAATGACTTTGACAATGGATGGTCCAAGCATGAACTCGGGAAAAGCTATTTAAAAAGCGAAAAATTTGAAGAAGCAAAAAAATGTTTTGAACAGGCCTTTCAAGCGTTCGCCCTTTTCACGCATTACCAGTGCATGGTAGCCATATCGATGTATCATTTATATACCGTTATCGGAGATGAAGCCCAAGCAGAAAAAACTTACACAGAAATAAATAACACATGTGATAAATATGACTTTTATTGGCTTTTAGATAGCTTGGAGCCAAAGGGAGCTACGATGGCACCAGGAGAACAAACTAAGCAGCTCTCCATCCAAACGCTCGGAAGCTTTAAGGTATTCTATGAAAACAGGCCTATTACAATCAAGCGCCAATCAAGTCTGCGCCTATTACAATATTTCATTACACATAGAAACAAAAAGATCGAAAAGGACATAATTATTGATACCGTTTTTCCTGATGGTTCGCTGAGTAATATCGAAAACCATTTCAACGTTTCACTGTCCGTCCTTAGGAAAACATTGGAACCCGATTTGAAGTCCGGGGTCCGTTCCCGCTTTATTAAAAGGTTCGGCAACCAATATTTGTTTGATTCGACTGATGTAGATTTGGATGTAGAAGTTTTTACGAATTTGACGAAGGATAACAGCGACCGTGATATAAAGAAATTAGAAAAAGCCGTTATGCTTTTCCAGGGAGACTATTTTGAAGAATATCCGTATGAAACGATGCTTGAGAGTGAGCGTGAGCGAATAAGGCTTTTATTCGTAAATGCAAGCCAAATACTTGCCAAGCATTATTTTCAGCAAAAGAATTACCAACAATGTTTTGAGCATTACGAGAGGATTTTGGACAAGTATCCATATCAGGAAAATATTTATTTTGACTATCTTGAACTGCTTTTAAAGAAAAACCTTGTTACCAAAGCAAATAAAGTAGCAGGTGACATGAAGCAGTTTTTTGATGAGGAGATGGGCATATCCGTAAATGATCAAATAAAGGATGTATTTTCCAAATTCAGCGTGCAAATGCACGGTTAATTTCACAAAAACAGCGCCTGGTTTCCATCTGTGACCCAAGTATTTTTTTGTACGTCCACAAATAAAAGGGCCGCCTCACAACATCTTTGAAGGCGGCCCTCATATAGACTGTCTTTTTTCAGGAAAAACTCATCACCTCCGTCATTCTGCTCAAAAAATGCTTTAGAAAACGAGGGGCATCCACCCCAGTACAGACGCGTATTTTTGGCTCACTGTCTTTGTATCCAACCGTATTCCCCGTTTCTTCCCCTTCCGTAATGACACTGACTTTCATAAACTCCGTCTGGACAAAGCCAGGATCGATCACTACTCCCACTGCAAGCGGGTCATGCAGGGCACAGCCACCGATCCCCGGATAAAAAGATTCATAGGCGCCAATATAATGTTCCGTCATATCCGCAAAAAAGTGCGCAATGTTACTGTCCACATTGCGCCATCTGTCCACTTGGGACAACGGCAATAATGTTTCCATCGTAACGTCAAGGCCGACAAGGGTGACAGATAGCCCGGAAGAAAAAACATAATCGGCAGCTTCGGGATCAGCCACAATATTGGCTTCACCATATGGTGTCACATTACCCGGCACATTCACTGCGCCGCCCATGATGACTACATCTCTGACCAAAGGGATGATTTCCGGAGCTTTATTAATGGCGCGCGCCACATTTGTCAGCGGTCCGACCGCTATGATCGTTATTTCGTTAGGGCGGCTTTTAACCTGTTCAATGATAAAGTCCTCTGCAGAGCTGCTCGCTGCGCGATTAGAAGGGGTCGACTGAAGCACATTGCCGAGACCGTCTTCTCCATGCACTATCCGTGCCCATTCAGGCTTTATTCCACGTTTGAAGGTTTGATCGGCTCCTTCATATACCGGAATTTCTTTTCCAGTCATCTCCAAAACAGCAAGGGTATTGCGGGTCGCTTCCTCAACCGGAACATTTCCAAAGCAGGTCGTAAATCCAAGAAGCTCCAATTCCGGAGAGCTTAAGGCATACGCCATAGCCAAGGCATCATCAATCCCCGTATCTACATCAAAAATGACCGGCTTCACATCCACCACCCCCCATCAGTTATCATTTGGATAAATTATTCAAGGCCTCGATGACCATGTCCCAAAATTTTGTATGATCCAGCTTCACTGCAAAATTGACGTTCGGTTCCCGGCCCGTAACCCCAAGAAGATCTACAGCTGTCATTCCGTACGTAAACTCCCCTTTTGTTTCAACATCCACACGGACCCTTTTCGTTTCAACAACGGTGGGGTCTATGCAATAAGCTACGCTGCAGACATCGTGTACAGGCGGATGTTCAAAGCCAAATACATCGAGATAGGTCTCACGGAAAAATTCCAGCAGTTCGCTTACAAATTTTCCTGCGCGGTTTTCGATTTGGGCAATCCGGGAACAAACCTCCCGAGTAGCCAAAGCCTGGTGAGTCAGATCCAGCCCCATCACCGTAATGGGGACGCCGCTGTCAAAAACAACCTTGGCTGCCTCGGCATCTACAAAAATATTAAATTCGGCAGCTGGGGTCCAATTTCCAAATGTGCCGCCGCCCATCAATACAATTTCCTGGATTTTTGATAAAATCGCCGGTTCCCTTCTCATTGCCATGGCGATATTCGTCAGCGGCCCAACTGGAACCAGCGTAATATCCCCGTCGGATTCCATTAATTTTTGAATGATAAAATCCACTGCATGCCCATGTTCTGCTGTCTTTTTCGGTTCTGGAAGCACGGGCCCGTCCATGCCGGAATCACCGTGGATAGACGGGGCGGTTTCACGCTTTCTGATCATAGGCTGGCCGCTTCCTTTAAACACAGGAACATTGGCGATACCGGCAATTTCACAAACTTGCAAAGCGTTTTTCGTCGTCTTTTCCACTTCCGCATTGCCTGCGACTGTCGTAATCCCCACCAGCTCAACATTCGGGTTTCCGGCAGCAAGTAATATGGCGATCGCATCATCATGCCCCGGGTCACAGTCCAATATAATCTTTCTTTTTGCATTATTTTGCATCACTAAAACCGTCCTTTTTATTTAGGTGCCGCCGCAGAAGCAGGTCCTGTAGAAGCTTCGCTCAGCGAATCGATTTGTCTTCCCTGCTTTCGCACCGCATAAACGACCAGGGCCAAAATGGTTACAACGTAAGGCAGCATCTGAACAAATTGGCTCGGAATCGGACTGTTCGGTATTGTTTGAAGGAGGGTTTCCACCGCTTTCGCAAATCCGAAAATCAATGAACCTATCAATATCCCAAATGGATTACGATTTCCAAGCAGCACAACCGCAAGAGCCAGAAATCCGGTGCCCGCAGTCATATCTTTTACAAACATGCCGGTCATTCCCATTGACATGAACGACCCGGCCATCCCGACAAATACACCGCTCCATGCCAATGCGGAATATTGCAATCTGTGTACCTGTATCCCTAAAGAACTTGCCGCCTGGGGCGATTCTCCGATGGCACGCAAATGAACGCCATAAGGGGTCCTGTACAACATGACAAACACAAAAGCGACACATAGCAGGCCTATCCATACCATTAAACTGTGCCCGCTGAATATTTTGCCGAGGACCGGGATGTCCTGGATGAAAGGGATATTCACAACGGGGATCTTATCCAAACCGGATGGATTGAAGCTTCCGGTTGCATCAAAAAACTTGCTCATCAAGAAAATCGTTACACTGGACCCGAACATATTGACCGCAAATCCTGTTATGATAATGTCCACCTTCATTTTTAAATGAAAAAAACCCATTGCGTATGAAAGCAGGACGCAAACAATGACTCCGGAAACGACCCCAACGGACCAGTAACCTGTCACAGAGCCGACAGCAATGGATGTAAAAGCAGAAACAAGCATCAAGCCTTCCAGCCCGATATTGGTCACTCCTGTCACATCTGATATCAGGCCTCCAAGGGAAGCAAGTAAAATCGGAGTAGTAGAACGAAGCAGGATGACAATGATGCTTAAATCGACAATCTGGCTCCATAAACTAGACCACATCTGCTTTCACCGCCTTGTCGCCGGAAATTTTCCCGTTTTTGTTTTTCATAATCGACCTTTGTTTTAAATAATTGAATACAGCCTGTGCGGAGACAAAAAGTACAAGAAGCACTTGAATAATAACTGCCAGTTCCCTGGATACATCACTTTCCGCCTGCATGACCTGGCCGCCCACCTGCAAATAGGCATAGAATACAGCGGCCAGCAAAACAGCGATTGGGTTATTGCGCGCCAGCAGGGCAATGATGATCCCATCGAAGCCCAGATTGATAGAAAAGCTGTCTTTGTATGTTCCGTGGATTCCCATCAGTTCCACGATACCTCCGAGTCCCGCGAGGGCTCCGCTGATCATGACACTCACAATGATAATCCGGCTCGTCTTTATTCCGCCGTACCGGGCAAACTCTATGTTTTGCCCTACAAGGCGCATCTCATAGCCCAGCCTCGTTTTATAAAGCATCGTATAAACGAAGATGACGGCGGCAATGGCGATGAAAATTCCATAATGGACCGGAAAAGTTCCCGATATTTTTCCCAGCAGAATATCCTTATCGAAAAAGGGCATTCTCGCAAATCCGCCGCTCTCCGGGTCCTTGAAAACATTATTGATCAAATAAGAAGTAGAAATGATAGCCACATAGTTCAGCATCAAAGTTGTAACAACTTCATTTGCATTCCATTTGGCTTTTAGATAGCCGGGGATAAAGCCAAAGACGGCGCCGCCCGCCAAAGCAAAAAGGAAAATGACAAGTATATGGATCATGGCGGGCATACCTTGAATATATGTGGCTGCCAATGCTCCCACAAATCCTCCCACATATAGCTGCCCTTCGGCACCCATGCTGAATATGTTCGTCTGGAACACAACTGCCAAAGCCAGACCCGTAAAAATGAGAGGCGTTGCTTTGTTGACGATCGTACTGATGTTGAACGGGCTTGAAAAAGGACCGAGCACAAAAGATGAAATAGCCGCAGCCGGTTCTTCACTGACAAAGAAAATAATGACGAACCCGCATAGGACAGCAAAGAATACCGCACCTAAAATACCGATTATGTCGAGGAATAAAAATTGCCTTTTATTCATGCGCAGCCACCTCTTCATCCGCTCTTTTAATACCGAGCATGTAATATCCGATTTCCTCTTCCGTCAACTCCTCGGTATTATCCAATAATGCCACCAGTTCCCCGTTATACAACACTCCAATACGGTCGCTTAGACTGGTAATCTCGGACAGTTCCGCCGAAACGAGCAATACCGCAGTGCCTTCATCCCGTTTTTTAATAATTTCTTTGTGTATAAATTCAATCGCCCCGATGTCCACTCCCCTTGTTGGCTGGGCGGCGATGAGCAGCTTCGGATTTTTGGCCATTTCCCTGGCAATAACGACCTTTTGGAGATTTCCCCCGGAAAGCGAGCCGGCCAATGCTTCTTCACTGTCCGTGCGAACGTCGTACATCTTTATATATTTTTTGGCGAATTCCTTCAATTTCTTTTTATTTAAAAAGGGTCCTGTCCGAAATTGGGGGTCATTGTAAATGTCCAGAATCAAATTTTCTTCAATCGTCGTTGTCAGACAAGCACCCGTTGTTTGCCGGTCTTCAGGAATATGCCCTATTCTCATGTTCCGGATCTCCCCGATGCTTTTGCCGAGGATATTTTCATTCAAATAGAGCACCTGCCCGCTGCTGGCTTTGGCAAGTCCGGTGATCACTTCAACCAATTCCCTTTGGCCGTTTCCTTCTACACCCGCGATGCCCAGAATTTCACCGCCCCTGATTTTCATGGACACATTATCGAGCAGCTTTAACCCTTTTTCGTCTGTAACTGAAACATCCCGAAGCTCCAAGATCGTATCTTCCGGCTCTTTCTCCTGCTTTTCAACCCTGAATAATACATCCCTCCCTACCATCAGCCGTGATATTTCTTCCTGATTTGTCTCTTTTGTAACGAGTGTTTCGATCGTATTGCCAGCTTTCAATACAGTAATGCGATCTGAAATTTCCATTACTTCCCTCAGTTTATGAGTGATGAAAATGATCGTGTAGTTTTGGCCGGCAAGCGATTTGATTGATTCAAACAACTCGTCTGTTTCTTGCGGCGTCAGCACAGCGGTCGGCTCATCCAAAATGATGAGCTTCGCTCCCCGGTATAAAACCTTCAGGATTTCCACCCGTTGCTTCTGTCCAACGGATATGGATTCCACTGATTCATCAGGGTTGAGCTTAAAGCCGAAACGGCGAATCAACTCTTGGATTTCTTCCTTCTCTTTTGTCCTGTCACGGAACAAATGAAGAAACCCTTTTCTCGGTTCATCACCCAAAACGATATTTTCTGAAACGGTGAGCGACGGAGCAAGCATAAAGTGCTGATGAACCATTCCAAGACCTTGGCTGATAGCATCTCGCGGCCCATTGAAACGGACCTTTTTACCTTTGAAAATAACTTCGCCTTCTGTGGGAGTTTCCAGCCCGAAAAGAATTTTCATAAGTGTTGATTTTCCTGCTCCATTTTCACCTACAAGAGCGTGGATCTCCCCTTCTTGAACTTCCAGATTCACCCCTCGATTCGCAACAGTTCCATTGGGGTACACTTTATGAATGTTTTTCATTTCCAACAATGCAGCCATGTATGAACCCCCTATTTTAGAAAAGCCGGGACGGTTTTCCCTTGTCCCGGCCCATTCATGCAATGTATTATTTCAGGGTCGATTTTACTTCTATTTCGCCGTCGGCGAGCTTCTTCTGGATATCTTCCATCTGGTCGCGGATCGACTGAGGGACATGCTCATTATAAAGGTCATCCTGTGCAAGCCCGACACCTTCTTCTTTAACACCAAGTTCCTCGTGTGTTCCAAAAGGCAATTCTCCCGCCTGGAACATTTCCAGAGCGCGGAACGTCGAAATGTCCAGGTTTTTCATCATGGACGTCAGGACGCTTCCTGGATGAATATCGTTTTGGTTGCTGTCCACACCGATGGAATAGACGCCTTTTTCATTTGCTGCTTCCAATACACCGAGACCGGCTGCTGCCGCAACCTGATAGACAATATCGGCTTTTTGCGAATTGATTTGTGAAAGGGTCAGCTCCTTCGCTTTGGGAGCGTCTGCAAAGTTACCGATAATAGAAGAAACGACTTTAATATCCTTATCTACATAATGCGCACCTTGTTCATAGCCTGATTTAAAATCATTAATGATGGGGATGTCCATTCCGCCAACAAATCCGATCACCTTTTCAGGATTCGCGCCTTCAAGTTCATCACTCGTTGTCACCAGCCCCGCGAATGCACCGGCAAGAAATGATCCTTCACTCTGGGAGTATGTCATGGAATAAACGCTTGGCTGGTCTACAACATCATCAAAGAATATGAATTTTTGATCCGGATATTTTTGCGCCAATTCGTCCACCATTTCTACTGTTTGGCTTGTCCCGACCAAAATGACATCATACTTGCCGCTTGAGACCATCGATTCAATTCCGGCGTGCCAGTCACCTTGATTCGTTCCGCCTTCAATAGTTTTAACCTTATAGCCCAGTTCTTTTTCCGCCTGATCCACTCCGCGTTTTACTGAGTCAAAGAATGACTTGTCACCGAGTGTAGCGTTTACATAATAACCCACGGAAAGTTCGCCGCCTGAATCTCCGCTGCCGCCTTCTTTGCCGCTGTCTTTTTCACCGGATGATTTATTTCCGCCGCACGCAGCCAGAATGAGCACGATACTGATAAAAATGGCAAAAAGCAATTTGGAATTAGATGTTTTCCTCATATCCGACGCCCCTTTTCATTTTGATTTTTTCAAGAAACTGCAAAGTCTCATCCAAATCAGGCATGGATGCTTGGGCTCCTGCCCGGGTTACAGTTCCATTTGGTCCTCCTGCTCATGATTCTCTTTTGATGAACCTGTGTTCCAGAATCAAGTTTTTTGCTTTGGGCCTCACCCCTTTCTTATTCGGAAGATTATAAATATTTTTAATCATTTACTTAAAATGAATAATACCACATTCATATTTTTTTACACAACCTTTATGAAAAAAAAGCAAATGAAAATAACCCCTGCAAATAAATTTGCAAGGGTAGCAAAAGCCCGCACCATTGGAACAGGCTTGCACTCTTATAAAACCTTTCCCAAGAAAGCTTTCGTCCGTTCATGCTGCGGGTCGGAAAAAAGCTTTGCAGGTTCATTTTCTTCGACGATATAACCATTGTCCATAAAAATGACGCGATCCCCGACTTCCCTGGCAAAACCCATTTCATGTGTGACAACAACCATTGTCATCCCGTCTTTGGCGAGCTGCTTCATGACTTCGAGGACTTCACCGACCATTTCAGGGTCAAGCGCTGATGTCGGTTCGTCAAAAAGCATGACCTTCGGCTCCATTGCCAGCGCCCTGGCAATGGCTACACGCTGCTTCTGGCCACCGGACAAAGAATCAGGGTAGACATCCGCTTTATCGGCCAAACCGACTTTATGAAGGAGGTCCATCGCTATTTTATTTGCTTCCTGTTTTGAAATTCCTTTGACATTGATCGGGGCCATCGTAATGTTCTCCAAAACGGTTTTATGTGGAAACAAGTTGAAATGCTGGAACACCATGCCGACATCTTTGCGGATTTCGTTGATGTCGGTTTTTTTATTAGTAAGATCTTTCCCTGTCACATATACATGGCCGCCCGTTACAGACTCAAGGAGATTCAGGCAGCGGATGAAGGTAGACTTTCCTGATCCTGAAGGGCCGATGACAACGACGACTTCCTGCGGTTTCACTTCCAGTGATATATCTTTGAGCACTTCATTGTCTCCGAAGGACTTTTTCAAATTTTTCACAGAGATCATTCAGTCTTCATCCTCCTTTCAATGAAGTTCATCAAGTAGGTCAATGATAAGGTAAGGATCAAATAAATGATTGCCACTGTAATGTAAGGTTCCCATACACGGATATATTGCCCTTGCGCGGCACGCCCCCAATACATGAGCTCAGGTGCCGCAATGATCGCTGCCAGCGAAGTTTCCTTCAATAATGAGATGAATTCATTTCCGAGCGGCGGGATCATTCGTTTAAAGGCCTGCGGTAAAATAACAAGCTTCATTGCCTGCCTATGGGTCATCCCCAGAGAACGAGCTGCTTCCACTTGCCCTTTATCAATCGATTGAATGCCGGCCCTGAAAATTTCCGCCATATAGGCCGCAGAATTGAGAGCCAGAGCAATAATGGCAGAAACAATCGGGTTGGCAGGGCTCATAAACAAAGGCACAACGCCGAAATGAATAAGAAGGATTTGCACTAAAAATGGAGTTCCCCTAAAGAAGTTGATATACCAAATAAATGGCAGACGGACCCATAGCCTGTCGGCCATTTTTCCAAGCCCGATCAAAAGTCCAATAATCAGCCCAAGTGCTACCCCGGCAACTGTCAGTCCCAGCGTCAACAACGTTCCTTTTATAAATAAAGGCAAATAATCTAATATAATATCATACCGAATGTTCATTGGGTGTCACCTTTCCTTGTTTGCCTGTCCAATGTCAATAGCTAAAAAAACCGGCTATCCGCAGGTGAACACCATTATTGGACAGCCGTATTGATATTCTAAAAATAAGAAAGTGTAAAGTACATTAAGCCTTCTCTCCATAACGAGTGTGTCCAGCTCCAGCGCCTATCCCCGCAAGGATCAAGCCGCTTCCCTGTGGTGGCTGAAAAGCTGCCTCCTCGGGAAGCGTCTTGCTTGCCCGCGCTGAGCAAGGCGCTTGCGCTTTTCTTATTTCTCAGCCGCTTTCTTTAAAGCCTCGACATCCGGCTCTTTATCAAACCATTTTTTATAGATCTCAGCATATTTTCCGTTATCTATTACAGTGTTAAGTGCTGAGTTAAACTCATCTACTAGTCCGCTTCCTTTCGGAAAAACAATTCCGTAATATTCTGACTCGAATTCTTCATCATCCGTGACAGTTTGAATTCCTGCATCAGGGTTGTTTTTTTGATACTCCAATGCAACTGCAATGTCCGTTACGGCAGCTTGGACGTTGTCGCCTTGCAATGCCTGGAACATGAGAGCGGCAGTTTCGTATTTGGAAATGTCAGGAGAATTTTTTCCTGCCACTTTTTCAGCAGCGAATTGGCCGGTAGTACCGTTTTGAACTCCTAATTTTTTCCCTTTCAAGTCTTTCGCCGTTTTTATATCCACTTTACCTTCTTTGAAAGCGATCATTGTTTTTGATTCAAAATATGGGTCTGAGAAATCGTAAGATTCAACTCTCTCATCCGTAATGGTGACGCCTGCCATACCGATATCCAGCTGCTTGCTTTGAAGGCCTGCAAACATGGCATCCCAGCCAGTGTTATCAATTTTCACTTCATATCCGGCTTCTTCAGCTACCGCGTTCAACAAATCTACGTCGAACCCTGTCACTTCGCCCTTTTCCATAAATTCGAAAGGCGCAAATGTTGCTTCTGTACCAACATTCAATACTTTCTTTTCCTCAGTTTTTGCTCCGCCTTTATCTGCTGAATCTTTTTCAGCCCCGCCGCCTCCGCATGCTGATAAAACAAGAGCAGATCCTGCAATAATGGAGAATAATGTTTTCTTCATAGATGTTTTCAACTGTATGCCCCTCTTTCATTTGTGCAATTCGTATAATTGATTGAGATTTCGGTATTTCTTACTATTTAAGAATAGCTTGTAACGAACTTATAATCAATGATTTTTATGCATTTTTATACAAAAACTTTATTTTCATATAATTCCTTATTATCAAAAATAAAAATATGTTTTTTCTGTGAATGCAGCTGTCTTCTCTTTTCCTATTATTTACGGTTCGAAAGAGATATACTCTTCCAAAGATGTTAAAATAAAGAAAAGGAGGCGATTTTTTATGGATTTGTCTTACAAAAATATTCTAGTTGCTGTTGATGGATCAAAACAAGCGGAGTGGGCATTTAAAAAAGCCGTACAGGTTGCCAAAAGAAACAATGATGCAAAGCTGACTCTCATCCATGTTGTCGACACAAGATCATATGGTGCTGTTGAGGCGTACGATGTCACCATGGCTGAAAGGGCAAGAACATACGCTGAGGAGCTTCTGGCAGGATACAAGAAAGAAGCTGAAGCGGAAGGCCTGACGAATGTTGAGACGTTGATTGAACATGGCTCGCCGAAAGTCGTCATCTCCAAGCAGGCAGCCAAAGATTTGAATGCTGACTTGATCGTCTGTGGAGCTACAGGACTGAATGCTGTAGAGCGCCTGCTCATCGGAAGCGTATCCGAAAACATTACTCGTTCTGCCAAATGTGATGTCCTCGTTGTCAGAACGGAAGTTGAAGAGTAATCGCCATAGCGCCAGTCCCTGTTAGAGTTGGACAGGCCAACCCTATGAAAAGAGCGTTATCCCGTAAGGGAAACGCTCTTTTTTTATATAAGCTTTTTCGCTTGTTCCAATTGAATTTTGACCTGGTCAAATCCTGTTCCGCCGTATGAGTTTCTCCTTCTAACCGCTTCTGTCGGTGACAGCACGCCATAAACATCATCGGAGATTTCACCGCAGGCTTCCTTGAATTCTTCCAGAGTCAGATCCAACAAATAGCAGTTCTTGTTGATACAATACAACACAAGCTTCCCGACGATTTCATGCGCTTCACGGAACGGGATTCCTTTTGCCGCCAGATAGTCTGCCAGCTCGGTAGCATTAGAAAAGTCCTGATTGACCGCTTCTTCCATGACATCTGCCTTAACCGTCATCGTTTCAATCATTCCCGCAAAAATTTTCAATGAACCGACCATCGTATGGACTGTATCAAACATGCCCTCTTTGTCTTCTTGCATATCTTTGTTATAGGTCATAGGCAAACCTTTTAAAATCGTCAGCATGCTTAGGAGATTTCCAAAGACTCTTCCGCTTTTTCCACGAATCAGTTCTGCCATATCAGGGTTTTTCTTCTGCGGCATGATGCTGCTTCCGGTCGCATACGTATCGTCGAGTTCGATGAAGCTGAATTCTTTGCTTGACCATAGGATGATCTCTTCAGCCAGTCTCGTCAAATGAGTAATGGCCAAAGCTGAGTTGCTCAAAAATTCCACGATGAAATCTCGGTCGCTCACAGCATCCATGCTGTTTTCATATACACTGGAAAAACCGAGCAGCTCCGCTGAATATTGGCGGTCGATCGGGAAAGTTGTCCCTGCAAGAGCACTTGCACCCAGCGGAGAAATATCGATTCTTTTCAGGCTTTCCTCAAAGCGCTGTTTATCGCGTTCAAGCATCCAGAAATAAGCCAGAAGGTGATGGCCGAATGAAATAGGCTGCGCCCTTTGCAAATGTGTGTAGCCAGGCAGAATGGTTTCCACATGTTTCTCTGCCTGCCCAACAAGGGCAGCTTGCATTTCCTTGATATGAGCAATGATCACTTGCACCTGTTTTTTCAAATATAAATGCATGTCGGTGGCCACCTGGTCATTACGGCTTCTTCCTGTATGAAGCTTGCCGCCTGCCGGGCCGATTTCATCAATCAGCATCTTTTCCAGATTCAAGTGGATATCCTCTTCAGAAACGGAATACTCCAGTTCCCCTGCTTGCGCTTTTTCCTTCAGCTTCAAAAGGCCGGCTTGAATCAGCTCGCTTTCATCCTGTGTTAAAATGCCTGTCTTGCCGAGCATTTTCACATGAGCAAGCGAACCTTCGATATCTTCCAAGACTAACTGCTGGTCAAAGGAGATGGAGGCCCCAAACTCCTCGATCCATTGCTCTGGCGTCTTGGAAAAGCGGCCTCCCCATAATTTTTTCATTGTTTGACTGGATCCTTTTTATTCACAGAGCTGTGGACTTCAGTCGGCAATCCCCAGAGCTTAATGAAACCGACAGATGCAGATTGATCGAACTCGTCTTCTGATGTATATGTCGCAAGTTTTTCGTCATACAGTGAGTTCGGTGATTTTCTTCCTTCTACAATCGCATGGCCTTTAAACAGTTTCACACGGACAGTGCCGTTGACATACTGCTGTGTTTCTTGAAGGAATGCTTCAAGAGCTGGTGTCAGCGGCGAGAACCATAAGCCATCATAAATCATTTCCGTTAATTTTTTGCTGATGACAGGCTTGAAATGACCGATATCTTTTACAAGCGTCAAGTCTTCCAGCTCTTTATGCGCAGTCAGCAAAGTGATTGCTCCAGGGCATTCGTACACTTCACGGGATTTAATGCCGACAAGTCTGTTTTCGACATGGTCGATTCTTCCGACGCCGTGTTTTCCGGCAACGGAATTCAAGTGAAGTATCAGGTCGCTTAAAGTATATTTCTTGCCGTCGATCGCAACTGGAACACCTTTTTCGAATTCGATTTCGACCACATCAGGCTGATCCGGTGTATCTTCAAGGGCTGCTGTAAGATCATAGGCATCTTCCGGAGGAGCTGTCCAAGGATCTTCCAAGATTCCGCATTCGTTGCTTCTTCCCCATAGGTTTTGATCAATGGAGTATGGGCTGTCCAAATCGATTGGAATCGGAACACCTTTCTCTTTCGCATATTCAATTTCTTCTTCGCGTGACCAGCTCCAGTCACGGACAGGTGCCAAAACTTCCAAGTCAGGATTCAATGCTTTGATGGAAACCTCAAAACGCACTTGGTCGTTTCCTTTACCTGTACAGCCGTGGGCTACTGCATCCGCGTTTTCCTTTTCGGCCACTTCGACCAATTTTTTGGCAATCAATGGTCTGGACAAAGCGGAAACAAGCGGATATTTATTTTCATACATCGCATGTGCCTGCAACGCCGGAAGCACAAAGTCCTGGGCGAACTCTTCCTTCGCATCAATCATGTAGCTCTTTGTTGCTCCCATGTCCAAAGCTTTTTCTTTCACGAATTTCAAATCTTTGCCTTCCCCGACATCAAGACAGCATGCAATGACTTCATACCCTTTATCAATAAACCATTTAACTGCAACCGACGTATCCAACCCGCCGGAATAAGCAAGAACAACTTTCTTTTTCACAAAAAACCCTCCGTTTTGGAATGTATTATTATACATAAAAATTAATTTTTAATCATTTGATATATGGATAATAACATACAATTCCATGAGGTTCAATAGATATTCAGTAAAATGTATAAAAGGGGTCAGGCCCCCGTCACGTTAAAGTGGTAATGCATTAACGCAGCGGGGGCCTGACCCCTATTTTTTTAGTTCCCTGATCACATGTCCCAGTTCTTTTAGGATCAATTTTTCCATGGCTGTACGGACAGCGCCGCTTGATCCCGGTGTGACAAAGACAGCTTTGTTCCTGTATGTTCCCGCGGCCGCCCGTGACATAATGGCTGCCGACCCGATGTCCTCCAGGTAGCTGACCATCCGGAACAACTCTCCAAATCCGACAATCTCCTTTTCAAAGAAAGGGGAAATCGTTTCTATGGTAATATCCCGTTTGGCGATCCCTGTCCCGCCGTTGATCAAGACAGCCTGTACATCCGGACTGTCTGCCGCTTCACGGAACGCGGCAGTGATAGAATCTTTGTCATCCTTGACCATGGCATAATATCCGACTTCATGTCCGTTTTCCTGAAGCAGGCTCATCATAAGCTTACCGCTTTTATCTGTCTCTTCCGTCCTCGTGTCGCTCACAGTAATGACCGCACACGTAACCGATGACGGCGCTTCTTTTTTATGTTCACGCACACTCATTAAATTTCACCGCTTTTGATCAGCAAATGTTTATATTGGTAGTATTTTAATGTAAAATCTGTTATTTTTCTCGTAGTTTTATAATTGACGCCTGCACCAATAGCCATGGATGCAAGAGGAAGCCCCGAAACCTTCTTCCTTGACAGCTTTAAAATAAGGCTGGCCTTCAACAGATGCTTCAGGGGCTCGTCAATCCATGAGGAGTCCGTTATCCGCTCATGTTCATGATAATAGAATTGCTCGTCGCCCTTTTGCAGGTCATTGATCAAATCTTCCCAGCCGAACATTTTAAGCCGGTCAGGCATTGTGGCCGTATGGAAAACCTTAAGTGTCTCCAGCAATCCGGCCGGCGACTGGACATTATAGCCGAAAGACATGGCCATCAATTGGACAGCCCGCAGATTAATGACAGCCATTGCGACTAAATCGCTTCCAACCAGTAGCGTTTTACCTGAACCCGTCATGCCTCCCTGCGCGAATGAATAAAGCCTGTGCCTCGCCGCCTGCTGTTCGGCAAGGAATGTCAGTTGATCGATCGATAAGTAGTCCCTCAAATCCTCCAAAGTATTAATGTCACCATTCATGGAACGGGCTGTCCGCAAAATCCGCTCCTTTGCATCAGTTTGCAATTGCGATTCCCTGAGCAGCGAATTCAAATGGAACAGCCATCCGTCGAGCTTCTCAAAAAATTGGATTTGCAATGAATCAGGCAATAATGAAAAAGCTTGTTCCATCCACTTATCGTAGGCGTTCTCAATGTCTGTCGTTTCATATTCAAATAAAGTTTGGCGCCATTCCTGCAAATCTTCCAACATCTGTTCATCTCTTTTTGTCCAATCCATTGCCATCACCCTTCCGCATATTTATTTACTTAGTATAGAGAAGCAGACGGTAAAACACAAAGCAGTCACATCAGGCGAATATGAACCGCATGACATCGCGTGCAATCATGATTTCTTCATTCGTAGGGATCACAAGCACTTTTACAGGTGAATAGGAGTAATTAAGAAAAGCCTCTTTCCCTGTCACTTTATTCAAATCGGGATCCCAATACACTCCCATGAATTGAAGTCCTTTCAAAACTTTTGCCCGGATAAAGCTGCTGTTTTCCCCGATGCCGGCTGTGAAAATGATGGCATCCACTCCGGACATCCGCGCTGCATATGAACCGAGATACTTGTGAATCCGGTCGGCAAATATATCCAAAGCCAGCTCTGCCCGGTGGTTTCCCCGGGAGGCCTCAAGTTCAATATCCCGCAGATCGCTGGAGAAACCGGATACGCCGAGCATTCCGGATTTCTTATTCAAAATGTCCAGTACTTCATCGGCTGTCTTATCTGTTTTTTCCATTAAATAAGGTATGAGCGCCGGATCGATATTTCCCGATCTTGTCCCCATCGTTACGCCCGCAAGGGGCGTAAATCCCATGGACGTATCAATTGACTTTCCTCCCTTGATTGCGGCGATACTGGCGCCGTTTCCCAAATGGCAGGAAATAAGCCGCAGCTGCTCGATCGGGCGTCCAAGAATTTCCGCCGCCCTCTGTGTGACATATTTGTGTGATGTTCCATGGAAACCGTATTTGCGGATGCCGAATTTTTTATAGTAATCATACGGCAGGCTATACAGAAATGAACTTTCAGGCATTGTCTGATGGAATGCCGTATCAAAGACGGCCACCTGGGGAACATCGGGAAGCACCTTTTGAAATTCTTTAATCCCGGCAATATTGGCTGGATTATGAAGCGGCGCCAGCTCGACGAGGTCTTCAATCTCTTCCAAGGCCGTATCCGTAATCAACACCGAGTCATTGAACTTTTCTCCCCCATGGACAACCCTGTGGCCGATCCCGTCTAAATCTCCAAGAGACTGAATGGCGCCATTTGTTACCAGCCGGTCCAAAAGCAGCTTGATCGCCGTTTCGTGATTGGGAATTTCAAGCTTTTCTTTGAACCTTTTTTCATTTACCGACATGGACAATAAAGAACCCGGCAAGCCGATCCGCTCGATCAATCCCTTTGCAACGACTTTTTCATCAGGCATTTGAAAAAGCCGGAATTTAATGGACGAGCTCCCGGCATTGACCGCAATCACTTTTGCCAAACCAATCATCCCTTTTTATTTTCATCAAACCAATTCTCCATTTTTATAAGAATCCGATCCATCGCCTCTTTGTTGGACAGCTTCGGAATAGAAGCCAACAGAACTTCTCCCGGCGGTTTTACCCCCGGCTTTTTCTTCTGAAGGACCAAAATGCTTTTGGCAGCCCGGCCGCTTGCAAACATGGAAAGCGGAAGCTGTAATACTGCCTGAATATAGACCGTCTCTTTCAAGTATTCATGCAGTTTTGGAGCTTCTTCCGATTCAAACAGGCCATTTGGTATTAGGAAAAATAAATAACCGCCGGGTTTGGCATGTTTGATACTTTGTTCAATAAACAGGTGATGCGCGTATGAATGTCCTTCCTCTCTTCTCAGCGAGAAATTTGCCGCGTTGGCATCATCCGGATAGTATCCGACCGGCAAGTCGCAGACAACTACATCAACCGGATCGATAAAAAGAGGTTTCAGGGCGTCCTGGTTGAAAAATTCCACTGACTGCATCTGCAAATTCGCTCCGATATAGCCAAGCTTTAAAAGCAGATCGTCGACATCTACACCGTAAGCTTCCATCCTCACGTCCTGTTCTTTCCTATTTAAAATGGCAAATAACAGATTGCCTGTTCCGACGGCAGGATCAAGAATCGAAATATCTTTTTGGCCATCCGTGAATTTTCCGATTAAATAGCTTATAAAATAACCAAGTGTGTCAGGCGTCATTTGATGATTGGCCTGAACGTTGTCTTTCATTCCTTTTAAAATGGCAAATTGATATGCCCTTCGAATGTCATCGCTTTTGTATGCAGGCAATTGAATTTCCGAATATTTCTTTTCCAGCCTCTTTTTCGTAATTTCACTTACCTCAGGCTGCACAATTTGCTGCTGAAAAATATTCTCTCCCGTCTCTGCGAGAGCTTCCAAATAGGTACACTGCAATTCTTCCTGCAAAATTTCCGCTGTATCATTGAACAGTGAAAATAATTTTTCTACCGGCAATTTCTTCAATGAATTTCCACCCCGCAACAAACTTCTTCCTAATATTTTATCGATGTCCCCCATCATAAACAAGAAAAAAACCCCGGTGATACCGGGGGGAGAATTCTTTATCGGGCTTTTTTCGCTGCTTCAATGGCCGCCTCGTAGTTCGGATGGTTCGTTCCTTCACTTACATATTCCGCATAAGTGACCTGGCCATTGCTGTCGATGACAAATACACTTCGTGCAAGGAGCCTGAATTCCTTCATGATGACACCATATGCTTCACCGAAAGAAAGATCCCTGTGATCGGAAAAAATCTTTGCCTGGGTTAACCCGTTTTCTTCCGCCCAACGCTTTTGAGCGAACGGGAGGTCTACAGATATAGTCAATATTGTTGCATTTTCAAGGGCAGCCTCTTCATTGAACCGCTTTGTTTGCGCAGCACAGACACCGGTATCAACTGACGGAACTACGCTGATTACCCGCACACCGGTGAAATCACTTAGTTTGACTTCTGAAAGCTCTTGGTCCAAGACGGTAAAATCCGGAGCTTTATCCCCCGGTTTTACGGCATTCCCTGCCAACGTGACCGGATTTCCTATAAACGTAACTTCTGGCATACATCATTCCTCCTTGTCCATTTTCTCTTTTATCATCCAGGAATGCCCTTGAAATAGCAAGGAAAAAGCTGCCAGCGGCGAAGTCAAATATCATAGTCGAGCTGTTGCTTCTCTTCCGATTTCCGCTTATTTGATTGTCCAGACTGAGTGTTCTTCAGCATCATCTGGATTTTATCAAAGGCAACCGGCGCCATATCCACCATTTTTTCAAACAAGTGAGTGTTTTGTTCCAGACGCAGCATGTTCACTCCTTGGGAGTTGACGACCAAAAAAGCAATAGGCGTTATAGAAACTCCGCCTCCGCTTCCCCCTCCAAAAGGAAGTCCCGCCGATTCATCATCTGAAGAATCCATTGAGTAGGAGTCTCCTCCTGCTGAAAATTCACTGCCGCCCGTCGCAAAACCGAAGCCGACCTTGGATACTGTCAGGATCACTCCGCCGTCCGGAGTTTCAACCGGATCTCCAACGATCGTATTCACGTCGATCATTTCTTTCAAATTTTCCATCGCTGTCGTCATTAAACCCTTGATTGGATGTTCCATTATTTTCGATCCTCCTGTTATTCAGCTTCTTCCATTTCTTATATAGTCCAAGTATCGTCAATATAGCTTTTCCCGTCCGAATCGATACCATACAGGAAAGTTGGGATTCAAATCCAACAGCCTGGAAGAAAGGGGAAAAAGAAAGCTCGGGAGTTTTTTTCATCGGGATATACCGCTTCAGACATGCCTCAATGACCCCCTTTACGGACCAAGCAGCGCCTGCCAGCCTCCCCGTCACGGCTGCATCCCCGGTTCCCGCTCCGGTTCTCCATATAAAATAATGGATTGTCCATTTTTTAAGGGCTTCTAAAATGGGATCCTTTAAATGCTTAATCAAATCTTCATTCGTTTTACCTTCAAGCTTTCTTTGCCATTTATCAACGGCTTCCGCTGATTTTTCTTCATCATTAACCAGATTGTCAATCTGCTTTTTAATGTCCAGGGATCTTTTGATCCGGACAAGGCCATAGGCTGCTGACAAATGTATGGCCAGCGTACATTCGGATAAATTTTGCATCCTGAAAAAAACTTTCACTTTAATTCTGGATATGAATACGGCTGCCATGATCAATATTAAAATAGCCGAAGCAATTGCAAAAACGTTCCAAATCATTTCACGCCTCCGGTTACCAGTTTCACCGAAGCGATAAAAAAATAAACCCGCTTAAGAATAAGCGGGTTCAGCCGTCTGTGTGCGTTCATGAATAACGGCAGTGTCGGCAAACATATCATGCAATGCCTGTTTCTTTGGAGTAAATGCAGCGATGACATATAAAATCCAGATGGTGGCGGAAATATAGCGTCCGATCCACTCTCTGAAAATCACTGTACTCCAGCTCAGCCTTTCATCATTCAACGGAATGACCTTTAAGCCGAAGACCATTTTTCCAAGTGTCTGTCCGAAAAACTTTGTCATCAGGACAAAGTACAGGTAAAAAACCAGCGCACTGGCAATGTTGACATGCGTGAAAATTCCGCTGGCGGAAAGCTGAAGATCCAATGCCCGGAACAGCGGCTTTACAATAATTCCGCCCACTGCTGCTATGACAGCCAGGTCAAGCAGATAAGCCCAGAATCTCATCCAAAAACCGCCGTATTGGAAAGCAGGCTGCGGAACCGTTCTGCGGATTTCGGTCGTTTGCATTTCATCCATTAGTTGACACCTCCATCATTGGGCATATAAATACATTGCCCTAGGTGAATTCGGCTGTGATAACATGTTCACCAGCTCGCCCATTTCAGAGCCTCCGGAGAATTTTTGCGCGGTCATGGAAAAGAGCGATCCCAGACCGGGAGTTGAGGAATATTTGAACACTTCGGCATCCTTCAACTTGTAATCTTTTTTCATTGCCTCAATGACATCTTCCGTATAGCCGAAGTCATCAATCAAATTCAGTTCCTTTGCCTGGCGCCCGTCATAAACCCGTCCGTCAGCAATTTTGCGGACCTGATCTTCCTTCATATCGCGGCCTTCAGCAATAATCCTGACAAATTCGTTATAGGAATTTGTCAGCATGCTTTCCAGTATTTTCACTTCGTCCGCCGTCATCTTCCGGTGTCCGCTCATGATATCTTTATACTTTCCGCTTTTGATTGTCATAAAATCAATTCCGATTTTATCTGTTAAATCACTGTAGTTCACACCTTGCATAATGACGCCCAGTGATCCTGTCAGGGTTTCGGTGCTCGCAAAAATTTTATCTGCAGGGGCGGATATGTAATAACCGCCGGAAGCTGCCATCGACCCCATAGATACATATACCGGTTTTTTCGTTTCTTTTTGTATTTCTACGAGTTTATGGCGGATTTCAGCCGATTCATTCGTACCGCCTCCCGGTGAATTGACACGCAAAACAATTCCTTTGATGCTACTGTCCTCTTTCACTTGATTCAGCTGTTTCATGAAATCCCTGTGGGAATAACCGGGTGATGAAAGATAAGACCGTGCATCCCCCGTATCTTGAATCACTCCGTCCACCTCAAGGACAGCAATTCGTTTTAGCGTATTTCCTGAATCGATCACTTCTTCACTAAAAGCCTGGCCGGGCATCATATTTTCTTTGAACATTTTTGAGAAATCCCCAAAAATGAACGCACTCGCCATATTGACGATAATTGAAAAGAAAAATACACCTGCAGCTATGCCAAGTGCTGCCCATCTCTTTCCATTCACTAAAAACTCCTCCCTTCCTTTTTTCATACGGATGACATTTCAAAGAGTTTCATATTCATGTTAAACTTAAAAAACATAGTCAACATTGTAACAAAAAATAGAAGGCTAAGAAAGCATGACCGTTTTTATTGCGAGGAGCGTGACAAAATGAGCGACTTCAGAAAAAATATTTACTTTTTCTATAAACACATCTTTTATCAAAATGACAAAAAATTGGCAGAGAAAGTGACGTCTTTGCATGAAGCCGCCAAAAGTTACGGTTTTACAATTGTTGAGCAGCCGGAGAATGCAAATATCATTGCGAGCATCGGAGGGGATGGAACGTTCCTTCAGGCAGTCCGCAGGACAGGGTTTCGTCAGGATGTTGTCTATTTGGGGATTGACGATGATCAATTCCGCGGATTATATTGCGATTTTCAAATCGACAATTTGCCGGAAATGATCGAGGCCATGAAAATGGAGCAAGTGGAAGTAAGAAAATACCCGGTCATTCAAGTCGACATTGACCATGATGCTTCCTTTTATTGCCTGAACGAATTTACGATCCGCTCCGCCATCATCAAAACATTGGTCCTTGACGTATTCATTGACGGCCTCCATTTTGAAACATTTCGGGGAGACGGCATGGTCATTGCCACGCCGACAGGCAGTACAGCTTATAACAAATCGGTCCGGGGTGCGGTGGTCGATCCGCTGCTTCCGTGCCTCCAGGTAAATGAAATGGCCTCTTTGAACAGCAACCGCTACCGGACTCTCGGATCCCCGTTTTTATTAAGCAAAGAACGGACACTTACACTGAAAGTTGCCCAGGAAGGAAATGTTTTCCCCACAATGGGAATGGACAATGAAGCGATGAGCATCCAGCATGTAAAAGAAGTGAATATTCGACTGAGCGATAAAGTCATCAAAACCGTCAAGCTAAAAAATAATTCCTTTTGGGAAAAAGTGAAAAGAACGTTTTTATAAAGAAAAGCGCAAGCGCCCGTTTAGCGACGTACAAACTGGAGCACTCCGCAATGAGATAAAGGAAACACGGCGACGAAGGAGCCGATGTTGACTTATCGTAGTGGAGGAGTGCGAAGTTTGCTAGTCGCTGGGCGCTGGAGTTGGACAGAGAAAGGCTTCTTTCGAAAAAATTTTTCATATCAAGTTATACATTCTTTACTTTTGAAATAGAAAACCGGGTCAAACGCCCGGTTTTCTTATGCAATCTTATTCCGCTGTTTGGAATGCATGCCGGACCATTTGACGGTGGAAAGCGAAACGATCAACAAGGCAGCCCAAATAAAGGCGAAGGCAATGAGCCTGGCGGTCCCAAACGGCTCGTGGTATAAAAATACGCCGAGAAACAGCATGATGGTCGGTGCGATATATTGCAGGAAACCCATTAAATAGAGCGGGACCTTCCGGACCCCTTTGGCAAATAATAACAATGGCAAGGCGGTTGCAGCTCCGGAAGCAATCATGAAAATATCGGTTTTCAAGTCTCCCGAAAAAGAAACATGGGTGCCCTTTATCGTCATCAAAATAATATATATGAGGGCGATTGGCGTGACAACCATTGTCTCCAAAGTTAATCCGATGGAAGAATCAAACGGGAGCACTTTTTTGATCAGCCCGTACAAGCCGAATGTCAAAGCAAGTGCAAATGAAATCCACGGAAATTGCCCATAGGAAACCGTAAGAAAAAGCACACCGGCCAAAGCAAGAAAAAAGGCGACGATATGGGTGCGCACCAGTTTTTCTTTCAAAACAAACACACCCAGGACGATGCTGATAAGAGGATTAATATAATAGCCAAGACTTGTCTCAACTATTTTTCCTGCATGGACTGACCAGATAAAAATAAGCCAATTGATACTGATCAGGATGGAGACTGCAATAAGGGCAAATCTAGCTCTTGGGCTTTTTCCCATTTGCCTGAAGCTTTCCTTGAAGGAGGATGTCTTTTTGCCGATTATTATAAGGGCCAGCATAAACCAGAATGACCAGAATATCCGGTGTGCCAATACTTCACCAGGCGATACATGATCCAAGGCTTTCCAATAAATCGGCAGGAACCCCCACAGCAAATAAGCGGCAGCGCCATTCATGATCCCTTCATATCTATTTTTCATGCGACTGTCCTCCTGCTATTTAGATTCCCGAAATAATTCCATTATATAAAAAATGAATGAAAGTTACTACACATAATGAGCGAAAATCGTAATGAGATATAAAAACTTCCCTAAAATTAAATTTTCAGGGAAGTTTTCAGCGATTATTTATTTAGCCCTGACATTCTTTCCTGCTCCATTTTCCTCAGTTCCACGCGGCGAATTTTACCCGAAGCCGTTTTTGGCAATTCAGATACAAATTCGATTTCCCGCGGATATTTGTATGGAGCGGTCATTTGTTTGACGTGCTCCTGCAGTTCTTTCTTCAAGGATTCCCCATCATCCGGTTCGCTTTCCTTCAAAACAACAAAAGCCTTAACAATATTCCCCCTAATTTCATCGGGGGCGGCGACAACTGCGCATTCCTGTACGGAAGGATGCTTTACTAGGGCGTCTTCGACCTCGAAAGGACCAATGGTATATCCTGAACTGATGATAATGTCGTCGCGGCGTCCTTCAAACCAGAAATAACCGTCTTCATCCTTTTTTGCTTTGTCTCCTGTAATATAATAGTCTCCCCTGAATTGCATGGAAGTCCTTTCCGGATCTTTGTAATACTTTTTAAAAAGGGAAGGCGTGTCCTTATGGACAGCAATATCGCCAACCTCCCCGGCAGCGCAGACTTCCCCTTGTTCGTTAATAATTTCAACCGTATTTCCGGGAGTTGGTTTTCCCATGGAGCCTGGCCTCAATTCCATTTCCTTCGTAATACCGACAAGCAATGTGTTTTCTGTCTGGCCGTATCCATCCCGTACGTTTATCCCGAAATATTGTCTGAAAACATCGATGACTTCCCTGTTTAGCGGTTCGCCGGCTGAAACGGCGCTGTGCAGGTGATCGAGTTTAAAATGATCGAGATTATTGACTTTTGCCATCAGCCGGTATTCTGTAGGTGTGCAGCAAAGTACGTTCACCTTGTGTTTATCCATTAATGACAGGTACTTTTGGGCATCGAACTTTCCGTTGTATACAAAGCCTGTGGCTCCCATGCCAAGTACGGAAAGAAACGGGCTCCAGATCCATTTTTGCCAGCCTGGCCCCGCTGTCGCCCAAACAATATCGTTCTCTTCGATGCATAACCATTTTGCAGCTGCCGTCCTAAGATGGGCGTAACCCCAGCCATGTGTATGAACGACACCTTTCGGATTGCCTGTTGTTCCGGATGTATACGATAAAAACGCTGTATCCGTGCTTTTCGTTTCAGCTGTTTTCAACGAATCGGAGGCATCTTCCATCAATTTCTCCAAATGGCCCCAGCCCTCAGCTTCTCCGCCAACGGAGAACTTGATCAAACCTTCTGCATTTTGGGCCATGTCAACCTGTTTCACGTAAGGATGATAGGTGACGACTGCCTTGACATCGCCATGGCTGATCCGGTATTCCAAATCTTTTGTCTTGAGCATTTCGGAACTTGGGATGACAATAATTCCTGCTTTGAGAGCGGCGATATAAACTTCATAGGCTTCAATCAGCCTCGGAATCATGATTAGAATGGTATCCCCTTTTTCCAGGCCAAAATCATGGAATACATTTCCGATTTTATTTGCCTGCTTTAATAATCCCTCATATGTAATCTCTTTCGTTTCCCCGTTTTCGCCTTCCCAAATGATTGCCGGCCGGTCTGAATGGACAGTATACCTTTCAAACTCGTCGATGATATTATAATCATCCGGTGCAATTAAGTCTTCCCGTTTCATTTTTTTCATCCTCCCCTTGTGAAACTGTAGTACAAACTATTATACAAAATTATAAGAAAACTTAATATGTATAGATGGTAAAATTTTTTTATATTGTAAAATCGAAGAAGCGGGGACCAGTTCCCCGCTTTAAAGCCATTCATATTAAATTTGTTATCTTGCGTGTCCGCCCATTTGTTGTTGAGCCATTGCTACAAGGCGTTTGGTGATTTCACCACCTACAGATCCGTTAGCGCGTGAAGTAGTGTCTGCTCCAAGGTTAACTCCAAACTCTTGTGCAATTTCAACTTTCATTTGGTCGATCGCTTGCTCTGCTCCAGGAACAAGGATTTGGTTGCTGTTGTTGTTTGCCATGTGTTTTCACCTCCTTGTAAGCCTATATTGTGCGAAAACACATGGCATCATTCAATAAAATGTTGGTAATTCTTCCTAGCTTTTGGCAGCTGTTTATTTCATTTTAAAAAAGGTTGAGATGATTGTCATTTGCCTGCTCGTTTCCTTCACTTCTAATGACGAGTGTTTCGGTTTCTTCCACAGCTTTTTCCAATAGTGGGGCCCAATCAAACTTGCTTTCAAAAGCAACAATTTTATCCGTTTTTGGCCGGGTTTTTGGAGCCGGCGGTGTAAAAATAGTACAGCAGTCTTCATAGGGCCTGTTGGAAATCTCCAATGTATCTATTTCGGTTGCAATCTTAATGATTTCCACTTTATCCATGGCAATCAACGGGCGTAAGATAGGAGTGTTTGTAACTTCATTGATGGCAAGCATACTTTCCATCGTTTGGCTCGCCACCTGTCCAAGGCTTTCGCCGTTAAAAATGGCAAGCGCATCATTTTTCTTTCTTATTTCATCCGCAATCCGGAGCATCATTCTGCGGGTGGATGTCATCGTATAGCCTTCAGGTATTTTCTCGTGGATCTTTTCTTGGATCTCTGTAAACGGGACAATGTGGACTTTGATCCGGCCGGAAAATTCAGCAAGCTTTGAGGCAATATCGAGCACCTTTTGTTTCGCTCTTTCACTAGTATATGGCGGGCTGTGAAAATGCACGGCCTCAATGTCCACTCCCCGTTTCATCGCCAGGTACCCTGCAACAGGGCTGTCAATCCCGCCGGACAGCATCAACGTCCCTTTACCTGATGACCTTGCAGGAAAACCGCCCTGGCCCTGGACAACTTCCCCCGAAACAAACGCTCCTTCGCCTCTTATTTCTACAATCACATTGATATCAGGTTTTTTTACATCAACTGTAATATCCTCTACATTGATTAAAATATGCGAACCAATTTCGTAATTCAGTTGCTGGGTATCGTATTCAAATGATTTATCCGACCGGCGCGCTGATATTTTAAAAGTTCCCCCGGGAATATGGGCTTGTTTCACAATATGAAGGGCTGCGGCTTTGATCTGATCAAGATCTTTTTCTGTCCTGATTGCCGGGCTGAATGATTGAATACCAAACACTTTGGCAAGTCTTTCCTTCACCTGGTCATACGGCTCTCCATTCAACAGAACATACATCCTGTCATGCAATGTTTCAATTTGTGTCTGCGGGAACCTTCGAAGCATCATCCGAATGTTGGTTTTAAGCTTTCTGACAAAAAACTTCCGGTTCCTCCCCTTTAATGTCAGCTCTCCATATCTGATTAAAATTCTGTCATATTTCATTTATTTCGCCTCATTACTTTATTTAATCTGTCTATAACCTGTTTAAGCGCATGGACCATCTTTTCGGCTTCTTCCGGCGTGTTGTCATAGGAAAGACTGATTCTGACCGCCCCTGCTGCCTCTTCTTCTGACACTCCCATCGCTTTTAAAGTGCCGCTCGGGGTTTTGTCTTTTGATGAACAAGCGCTTGTTGTTGATATAAAAATTCCTTGCTCCTCAAGTGCATGGACAATGACTTCACCTTTTAAACCAACTGCTGAAACATTCACAATATGCGGTGCGGCATTGTCCCTGGGCGTATGGATAACAAGGCCCGGCACTTCTTCCAGCTGATTCATGATATAGTTGCGGAGTTCCAACAGATTTTCTGACAAGGATCTCCTTTTATCCTCCGCCATACGAAAAGCTTTCGCCATTGCAACGATACCGCCTGTGTTTTCTGTCCCGCTTCTTAAATTCTTCTCCTGATTCCCTCCTGAAATCAAAGGAAAGATTTTCACGCCTTTTTTTACAAAAAGAAAACCGCTGCCTTTCAATCCGTGAAATTTATGTGCGGAAAAGGTGCAAAAGTCAATATTGGATCTATAAATATCAAGAGGGACCTTGCATGCACCCTGAACATTGTCGACATGAAAAAGCACCTTTGGAAAATCTTTTAAACGCCGGCCGACTTCTTCGACAGGCTGGATTGTTCCGACTTCGTTATTGACATGGATCATCGAGACAAGAATCGTTTTGTCCGTTATTGCCCGGATCACATCATCGGCTGAGACATGGCCGTTTTGATCAACGTCGATATAAGTGATCTCAAACCCGAGCATGCGAAGCTGTTCACACGCTTCCTGAACAGACGGATGCTCGACACTTGTCGTGATAATATGGTTCCCCCTGCCGCGATGCATGAGTGCTGTCCCCTTTATC
The DNA here is from genome assembly GCF_007681465.1 of Siminovitchia fortis. Lineage (NCBI taxonomy): Bacteria > Bacillati > Bacillota > Bacilli > Caryophanales > Bacillaceae > Siminovitchia > Siminovitchia fortis. The sequence continues at coordinate 8,630 of NZ_VEKZ01000035.1, read as the reverse complement.
GCCAAGTTATTGCTTTCCGAACCGCCTGATGTAAAATAAATTTCATTTGCGTGAACTCTGGCCAATTGGGCAATCTGCTCCCGTGCAGTTTTAAGCAATTGTTCGGCCCTTCCCCCAAGGGCATGAAGCGATGAAGGATTTCCGAAAAAATCCCGATTCACCTGCGCAAATGCCTGGAGAACTTCTTCATATGGCTTCGTTGTCGCACTATTGTCAAAATATATCATTTAAGGCCACCTACTAACCTGATTCATTATTATAATCAATCATACATAATAACACATGAACGCTGTAAATTAAATATTAACTCATCGGGGACAGGTCCCCACTGCGTTAATTCGTTACCACTTTAATGTGGTGGGGTCCTGTCCCCAAAAAAAGAGCACTTCATCCGAAGCACTCTTTTCCCTAAGCTATCATTTTCACACATGGATTTCTTCGTTAAACATCTCTTCGATTTTTTTCAAAGCTCCGGGTTCCACTTTTTCAACCGCAGCAGCAGCCTGCTCAAGTGATGAGCGGTATTCATAATTGCGGAATGCCTTTTCAGCTTTGTCAAGGTCAGCCCTGAGTTGGGGATGCTGGCCCCTGTACCTGTTTCCGTATTGGATGACCTGTTCAGCGAGACGGGCGTTTTCAATATGTTCCTCCGTCCGGCTGTACAAATGGTCGACTGTGTCAGTTGCCTCGAATAAATGGCTTTGGACGGACTTCATATTCAGCGGTTTTTCCTGGAGGCTTCTGAAAACATCCTCAATTTGCTCGGAAGCTTGCTCATACAATGATTCGACATCGTTTGGAAGTCCGGGCATTCTGCTTTTTTGGACAATCCTGACGATATCGCTGACTTTCTTTTTTAAAAGGGCGATTTTTTCCCTGGCCTCCATTTCATCCTTGCGCAAGCTTTGCAGACGTTCCGCAAACAATTGCTGTTTTGTTTCCAATTTTTCCAGCCCGCTTTCGATTTCATTTAATTCCTCGCTTAACGAAGTAAAAGCTGATTGGTCTTCCTTGATCTTCCCTTCAAGCAGCTCATACCGTCTCGTAAGCTGACCCAAGCTTTTTTCAAGATCATGCGGTATATTCAGGTCGTTATCAAACAATTGATAACTTTCCTGAACCAGTTCTGTTTCAGATTTAAGCTGCTCGTTTGCTTCTTTCAATTTGTTTAAATATGCTTCGGTCTCTTCGTTCTTCTGAAGGACATAATGTCTTGCATAAACTTCCTTTTCCAGGAGATCATACAGGAGTTCAATCTGCTCCTTTAATTCTTCCAGTCCCTCAGCCACTTCATCGACTTCTGTCTGGATCAGGAACTCCCTGTACGCCTTCAGCTGCTTTTCCATTTTTTCCATAATGGCTTCCATTTGAATATGGTCCAGGACGTATCCCTGCTCCTGCATTTCTTTAAACCCTTGAAAAAGTTCGTCTTTTTGCGAAGGGATGATTGTTTGGCAGTCCGTAAGCAAATCAGGGATTTTTTCCATTCTGTAAATCAGGCTTTCAAGCTCCCCGGAAAGCGAAACAACTTCCTTGCGGGCTTCAATATAATCGCCTTCTTCAGTTAATGTCTCATAATTCGAGATTTTTTCGGCCGCTGACTTTAACTGATCTTCCAGTTTCTTCGCAGCTTCCCCAAACGTATGAGACTCAGTAAGCAGACGTTTTTTTGCCAAACCATATTTTTCTTTCAGGCTCCCAATATCCGTTCTGTTCCTTTCTTCGCTGTCTATCAACTCTTTTAATTCAGCAAGGATTTTTTGTATTTGTTCATTGATCTTGGCCAGTTCACTTTCAATCTGGATACGGGTATCTTTCACTTTCTTGAAATTGAACTTATCCGTGTACTCCTCGGCTTCGAAAAGGAGTTCATCGATGTGGGGAAGCTGAACGGTGATAATATCGTCCCATGCTTGGCGCCACTGTTCGAACATCTCTTCTGTTTTCCCCGTCATGTTCAATTTTTTTACTTTAGCCAGTTCCTCAACAACAGGCTGGTTCATCGTTTCCATTTTCCTTGCTTCCAGCTGGTCAATTTCTTTATAATATTTTTTCCTGATCATATATCCAATAATGAATATGATTATGATAAGAATGATTGCACTGATGACGAGTTCAACACCGTATTTCATTATCTGTCCCCTGCTCCTTCCATCATTCAGCAAAAACTATGTATATCAAGCGATTTTATTAGTTCAGTTATGTCCTTCTATGATACCACGACAGCGACAATTTTTGACGCATAAATGCAATTTTTCTATCGTTTTTTTCTTTTATTCTTAAGAAAAGCGCAAGGCGCCCGTTTATCGGCGACAAGCATAAGACGAGCGCTGAAGAAGGCGTAATTTGCCTTCATCAGCGATTGGCTTATGACCTCGAGCCGATGGCGCCTGAAGCTGGACATTACGTTAATCTTGTTTGAAGAGAAAATTCGGTAAAATTTTATGCTTTCTTTAGCTTTCCAGAATAAAACAGGTTCTGTTCTAAAATTAGAAAAAGCCGCCCCAAAATTTGGTTGGCAGCATTTTTTTAAACAGTCTTTACAACCGGGGAAGGGCGACGGGCCACATATAAAGCGCTCTTTTGAACGTTCACAGCCGCTTGAATCCAGTCTATGACCGATTCATAATATTTCTCTATAAAATAAGGGTCTTTCGGATGCATTCCCCAAACCTCGCTGACATACTGGCTGTTTAAAAAAGGAGTGGAAAGCATTCCCTTTAATTGGATGATCATCATGCTGACAGGGAGCGCAGAATGATTTTCGCCCAGCGCCGAGGATGTCAATGCTTTCAGGTAATACCTCTCTTTCATCAGATAGGAAGAAATGATCTCCCTTGACACTTGCGAATCAATCGTGATTTCCCTCCATACAAGCCGGGTCAGCAAATGATTGTCACTTTGGAAAACAAGGACTTTTCTTATGGCCCTGTGAAGGCAAACTTGCGGATCCTCCCAGTCGACTTTCTTTTTCTCTTCTTCCAACAGCGTTAAATAAGGTTCGAAAAAACTGACAAGGCACGCCTCCAGCAGCCCTTGTTTTCCCTGAAAATAATAGGAAATGTTCGCCGGATTCAATTTTGCCCTGGCTGCGATATCGCGGATTGTCGTCCCCTTAAACCCTTTGGTTGTAAACAATTCAATGGCCGCTTCGATAATGGCCTCCTTTGTTTTTCCTCCTTGGCCGGACATTGTGGACCCTCCCTTTTTAAAGCATTCTCTATAAACCATAAATCGTCTCATGATACGAAATAGGCGACTTGTACCTGGGCTTAAGTATAAATTCGGCTTCAATTTATATATATCCTCTGAAAATAACTCGACAGATTTTTGCGAAAACCGATAAAACCACTTCCAAGTCCTGCGGTAATCATTCACATTTCTTACTTAATGCTTTAAACTCGTTTAAAAGGATACAATTTGGAGGGCACAGAATGATTTTTCAATTTAAAGTAACGCTAATGCACATGAGCCCGCCTGTATGGAGAAGACTGCAGGTAGATAGCAGCATGACATTTTATCAAATGCATGAAATCATTCAAGCTGCTTTTGACTGGGATGATTATCACTTGCATGCCTTTATGATGAAAAAGTCCAGCGGAAGGAATATACACCAGATAGAAATAGGGTCGGATGATAACGATCCGTGGGGCTTTAATATGCATGATATTTATGATGAAAAAGAGGAAAAATTATCGGACTGGTTCTTAGTGGAAAAGGATAAAGCCGTTTATACTTATGATTTTGGCGATGATTGGAAACATGAAATTCTTTTGGAAAAAATCATTTCCCCAAAGGAAGGGGTATTGTACCCGCATTGTGTGAAAGCAGTCCAGTATGCTCCCGAAGAAGATAGCAGGGGTGAACTTTTGGAAGAGCTGTACGAAGTAGAAGAAGTGGACTCCAAAAAATTAACGGCAGCAGTAAATAAGGCATTATCCCCATTTGCCAAGCCTGTTGAAACAAATTCCGATCAGATGGATATCAACATGAAGGAATTATTCATAAAGGCAAAGGAATTTAACGCCCTGAAGCCATGGGATTTGTTTGATAACGATGAAATTTTTGTTGTCAAAGATCCTCTGACAAGCGAATATTTATTTTGCAGCATTTTGGGAGCGATGGGAGAAGAGTTTGGCATGGCGGTATATATCGGTCCCGATGGCTATCAGAATTTGTTAAAAACAATGAAAGAAGACATTGATACTTTTGAACTAATAACAGAACAGCGAAGCATACTTTTATCGTTTGTTAATCGGGATGAACTCGAAAACGAAGATTATCAGTTGATCAAGGATAACGGAATGGCCTTTAGAGGAAAGAAGCAATGGCAGCAATTCAGAAGCTTTAAACCTGGTTTTGTCCCATGGGTCATTGAGGCGGATGAGGCTCGTTTATTAACAATCGCAGTTGAGCAGGCGATTGAAGTGATAAAAGAAGTAGAGAATGGACTGGAAATTCCATACTTTACGGGAGATAACCCGGTTATAGGCAGAGTTCCGAAAACGCAAGGAGACAAAACGCAATGGAACACCACGCTGCTTTCGCCCGATAGATGGAAGTCACAGCAGCCCTCCCCCGAAGAACAGCAGCTGTTAGTGCCGGAAATGGATATTAGACGTTCACTGAAATATAAAAAATACGATACACCAATTGAAATTGATTTTTTCAGAGTTGATACACCGGTACAGGAAAAACCCGGAGAAAGACCATATTTCCCGTTAATGGCAGTAGCAATCGATCAACGAAGCGGCCAGGTTATATTTCAAGATTTGGCAGAAGGTCAGCCTGAAGTGGGCTATTACCAAAACTCATTTTTAATGATGATGAATCAGCTTGAAAGAAATCCGAGGGAGGTATGGCTGAAAAGCCATACATTTCATATGCTTGAACCGCTCCTGTATGAACTTGGGACAACAGTGATAGAAGCGGAACGCTTGCCGTTGACGGATGAGTTTAAGCAATATTTGGCGCAGATGATGTAAAAATACTAGAAATGCCATTAATCTGGAGCGAAGAAGCGAAAACCGGCATCTTGACTTTTCTTTCATCGGGCCCTATAATGTTCTTTGTGTGTAAAATAATTGCAGCCTTGATGAATATTCTGTTGACCGTATTTTGTTCCTCGCGTTTTGAGGTGTATCGCGTAACCCGCTGCTGCTAGGGCGAAGGTACATGAAAACAAAATACCCAGCATTGTATTCTCGCAACGGTTTTTATTTTACAACAAAATAAAACCTAAGGAGGAGTCTTCTATGGCTCGTTATACCGGCCCAAGCTGGAAAATCTCCCGCCGTCTCGGAATCTCACTGAGCGGAACTGGAAAAGAATTAGAAAAGCGCCCTTATGCGCCAGGACAACATGGTCCAAACCAACGTAAAAAGCATTCTGAATATGGTCTTCAGTTGCAGGAAAAGCAAAAACTCCGTCATATGTACGGTGTTACTGAGCGCCAATTCAAAAACACATTCGTCAAAGCCGGCAAAATGCAAGGTAAACACGGTGTTAACTTCATGATTCTTCTTGAACAACGCCTTGACAACATCGTTTACCGCCTTGGCTTGGCACGCACCCGCCGTCAAGCACGCCAGCTTGTCAACCACGGGCATATCCTTGTTGATGGACGCCGCGTAGACATTCCATCATACAAAGTAAACCCTGGCCAAATTGTAAGTGTACGTGAAAAATCAAAAAACCTTGCGATCATCAAAGAATCAGTAGAAGCGACAAACTTTGTTCCTGACTACGTTTCTTTCGATGCAGACAAGCTTGAAGGATCTTTGACACGCCTTCCTGAGCGTTCAGAACTTCCACCAGAAATTAACGAATCGTTTATCGTTGAGTTCTACTCACGATAATAGAATTGCTTTGTAGAACACAGTATTTAAAGAGCCCCAAACCCTTGGTATATAAAGGTTTTGGGGCTTTTTGTTTTATTTTAGGGTTGTAAACTAACGTAAAATAATGTATTGTTTTGGGGCACTTTTTGGGGCAAGTGGGGCAACTTTTGGGGCAAGTTTTTAATAAAAATTAGCGGACAATGCTGAAATTATATATTTTTTTTGATACCAAATTTACATAGTGAAACCACTAAAGATCTTGATAAAGGATTGGTTAACAATTCTTATCGAGATTTTTTTCAAGCCGGACTTAATCACAATTACCTTTTCCAGCCAGCCCAATAGTTTTTTTGCTGGTAAACTTCATCATTGAATCGTGCACTTATTTATCGCACTCACCTAGTTTGTATTCCGGCCCAATTGCTAATTTGTTGATAAAAGTCCTCTTCCAAACAGGATTGGGAATAGAAGGAACGGTTATGAAGGGTTATGTAACATTGAATGAATTTCCAAGTTATGGACGGGGTTATAGATGTTTGATTTTTGATATAAAATACTTAACATATAACAATAAAGTCGTTTAAATCTAAGGGTTTATACAACAATCGCGCCCGATTGTTGTATATGCAAAAATGGCCAGATATTAACACAAGCATCTATTGCTTAAGTTCATCATTTAGCTTATTTGAGGTTAACCTTAAATAATAACCATCCGGGTCTATAATTCGGAAATCCTTCATTCCCCAAGATTGTAGTTTAAGTTCAGATTCCATAGGATAGTTTTTTTCTAATACATGTTGGTATAATCCCTCAATATCATCAGAAACTAGGACAAGCTCCATACCTTTACCTTTCGGATTAAGACCTCCCTTTTTTAAATAATGATTTTCATTAAGAATAGCGTCATGAGTTAATAATAATGCAAAGTCCACATGTTTAATCATTGCACCAGTCTCATGTTTTTTATAGAATGTAAGGCCAAGGATTTCTTCATAAAACCTAATAGATTTTTGCAAATCTTTTACAAATAGTTCCAAGCGAAAATTCATTTTCATTCTCCTTATTGTAGTTTTATTAGTTTCAGCTTGTTTAATTTCTTTACTTCGTTAATTGAATTGTTTAGAGCTTCAACAACACTGGCATTTTCAAATTGACGTATAAATGTTACCGAATAAAATACATCATCTTTTTCAAATGACTTTAATATTGGGGTATTTTTAAGAAATCCTTTTGGCTCGACATTTTTTGACCGTGCCTTGACAGTATGGGAATCACCTTTGTTGTCATCCGGTTTACAATAGTCCATCGTCAATGATTAACTTTTTCACTAACGTCTTACACCTGCCCACTTTTAATAATATTAGGGTTCTCTCGACTCGTATGGAGAATGTACAATTCTCGAGTGGGATTTTCACGATGAAGTTCTTGATACACTCTTATTGCCTCAGGAGAATTTGAAAACTTTTTTAAAGGAGTAATTTCTTCTAAAATACGTTCGCTTTCATCGTTTGTGTATGCTTGTGCAACCTCTATCAATACCCATTGCTTTGGAAATGCTTGGCGTACATCTTCCCATTTCATTAATGACACCTCCAAATACTTTATCTCGGGTTCACAAAAATATTCCGTTTGCCGCGGCCTGCCATTCTTTAAAATTAGACAAATACCCATTTCATCCAAAAAAGGTTTCATGTTTTTTCTTGGGTCATATGGTGTATAGACCAATTTAAAAGAAGGTGATCAAATGCATCCTCATTTACATGGATATCATGCTTACCCTATGCACCATCATGTTTATCCAATGCACCATCACTTGCATCATCACGGATATGGACTGGATCAGCTCCAACTTCAGCATCAAGGAATCCACCCGTATTCAATGCATCATGTCCATCCTCACCACCACATGTATTATGGATACTGATGCGTAAAAGGAAGCTGAATATTATTTACGAGAGCGCTTTAACCAAGCGCTTTTCCTCTTTTTAACTTTTTATCTTGCTCTGATGCCATAGCTGATATTTTGCTTGGAAATGTATATCACCTTGAGATCCCCTTGCAACAAATTATCAACAAGGCTCATAGATAAGCTTTACAGCCTGCTCTGGAATAGTTAAATTCAGTTTATACGGGCCGCACTGTAATTTCATTGACATTCACATAATCAGGCTGAGTGACCGCATATACTACGGCTTTCGCGATATCCCGCGCTTCCAATTTTTTACGTTCGGACACGCTTCCACTAAACCTAACGAATCATAAGTGGGCAAAATTCCGCAAAACAAAAGCAGGAGTTAAGCTACATCTACGACTAGTGTTTATGGATAAAGACACCGTCTATCCTGAAAAAGCGGAAATTACAACAGCTAAAGAACATGACAGAAATCAACTAGAAATCCTTGTAGACGATAAGGATGCCATGTATGTGTTTGATCGTGGATATGTTGACTACGAACGATTTGATCGAATGACCGATGAGGGCTATTTCTTCGTGTCAAGACTGAAGAAAAACGCCGTCATTCGTGAAGTAGAGACTTTTGCTGTGCCCGAAGATTCTACTGTTTTATCCGATAAAATGGTATACATTGGTTCTACTCAAAATCGTACAGAGAATGTGTTCCGCCTTCTTAAAGTAGTGGATACAAAGGGAAACACTTTACGATTAATTACCAATCGCTTCGATCTGGATTCCGAAGAGATTAGTGAAATTTACCGTCAACGCTGGGTAATTGAGCTATTCTTTAAATGGCTCAAACAGCACGTAGAGATCAAACACTTTTATGGCATGAG
>NZ_VEKZ01000034.1:0-38265 GCF_007681465.1 Siminovitchia fortis | reverse complement strand
ACCTACGTATTACCGCGGCTGCTGGCACGTAGTTAGCCGTGGCTTTCTGGTCAGGTACCGTCAAGGCACCGTCAGTTAAACGGCACTTGTTCTTCCCTGATAACAGAGTTTTACGACCCGAAGGCCTTCGTCACTCACGCGGCGTTGCTCCGTCAGACTTTCGTCCATTGCGGAAGATTCCCTACTGCTGCCTCCCGTAGGAGTCTGGGCCGTGTCTCAGTCCCAGTGTGGCCGATCACCCTCTCAGGTCGGCTACGCATCGTCGCCTTGGTAGGCCGTTACCCCACCAACTAGCTAATGCGCCGCGGGCCCATCTGTAAGTGACAGCATAACCGTCTTTCAACCTCTCCCCATGCGGGAAAAGAAGTTATCCGGTATTAGCCCCGGTTTCCCGGAGTTATCCCAGTCTTACAGGCAGGTTGCCCACGTGTTACTCACCCGTCCGCCGCTGAATCCAAGGAGCAAGCTCCTCTTCATCCGCTCGACTTGCATGTATTAGGCACGCCGCCAGCGTTCGTCCTGAGCCAGGATCAAACTCTCATTAAAGTTTGTTTAGCTCAAAAAGCTGGCAATGGTTCAAAACCATTGTTACATCAAAATTATTGACGTTTCGTTTCGTTCAGTTTTCAAAGAACAAACTTGTTCGCCGCTCTCTTGGGCGACTTTTCTATTATACCGCACTCACCTCGGATTGTCAATAACTTTTTTAGTTATTTTTAATCTCGTTTGAGGCGACTTTTATATATTACCATCGGACCGACAATCCGTCAACGTCTTTTTTAAAATTAATTTTCAAGATGTTTAACTTCTCTATCGGACAGGTAATAATATATCATAGCATTTTAGAAGACGCAATACCTTTTTATAAAATAATTTTATCTTTTCATCTTCTGTACAATCAGCACATAAATATAATAGCAAACATCTATACATTTTGGAAGGTGATTATTATTTTAACTGGTATTGCTCTCACTATTTCTTTCATAATGGCTCTTTATCTTTTTTCCTATTCGTATATTGAAGCGATTCGGATCAGCAACTCAGATGATAAAGTTGAAGCAGGGACTTTCATTTTCATGTCCTGTATGGCGTTTGTTTTTTCCGGCTTTACGTATGTATTCATGTAAGAGATCAGTTTTTGTCCTCACTAATAAATAGAGAAGACACCCAAAATGATAATCAAACCGCCTGCTATTTGCAGAAAGAAGACTTTTTCTCCAAGTTGGTTTTCAGTGTTTCCATGTACATCTTTCCTTTATATAGGGGTTCCTTGATTATATAGTATAATAAAGTAAGCCAAGGATTAATTTTCATTTCCAAATCAATAGAAGACAGGAGAGATGATAATGGAAATGATTGATATGGAATTGCTGATAAAACTGTGTATATCTGCGGCTCTTGGATTAGTGATCGGGCTCGAAAGAGAATTAAAAAGAAAGCCACTAGGTTTGAAAACCAGTCTTGTCATCTCGATCATAAGCTGTCTTTTAACGATTGTCTCTATTGAATCGGCCTATCTTTTTCCAGGCAGCGATGAGGTCAGAATTCAAATGGATCCACTCCGTCTCGCCGCACAAATCGTTTCAGGCATCGGTTTTCTGGGTGCCGGTGTCATATTAAGACGAGGGAATGACCATATTTCAGGGCTGACGACTGCCGCCATGATCTGGGGAGCCGCCGGGATCGGGATAGCAGTGGGCGCCAGCTTTTATATTGAAGCCTTTGCTGGTGTTGTGCTGCTCATTATCAGTGTGGAATTGATCCCTTATGCTTTGACAAAAATAGGTCCGAGAAAACTTTTGAAAAGAGATCTCCTCATTAAGATTACAGTAAATAAAAGGGAAAGTGTTGAGCATGTCCTTTTAAATTTAAAAAAAGAGAAAATCCATATCACCCACATGCGTATAAAAGACTTGAGGGAACAATCCGCTCATTTATTGGAGTTAAAAACACGAGTCAGCGCAAAACGTTCGGTAACAAATATCTATTATACGATCTCCCATATGGATAATGTTCACGAAATCGAGATAATTAGCTAAAGATTTCTCTTGCACTTTTTATAAAAGTTTATATAATAGAGAATGTACTCAATTTCAACGGGGCATTAGCTCAGCCGGGAGAGCGCTTGCATGGCATGCAAGAGGTCAGCGGTTCGATCCCGCTATGCTCCATCTAATATAACCCCTGCATCTTCTGAAGATGCAGGGGTTTTTGATGTCATCAAATACAATATTTCGTATGAACTTCATTTTAAAAACTCATACTATCCTCCGAAAGGAGATTGAGTCATGGAAGAGCAAAATTTTACAGAAGCTGCACTAAAGGAATACAAAAATGGCATCGGTGTCTTCACCAAGAAAATGCCTAAAATAGCCGAAGCCTATAACCAATTCACGCAGGCATGCTTTGAGGAAGGGACGCTGTCTCAAAAAGAAAAGCAAATGATTGCACTTGGAATCAGCATCTATGCCCAGAACGAATATTGTATCATTTACCATACGAAGGGATGCCTTGATCAAGGCTGCACTGAAGAAGAGATATTGGAAACGATCGGCGTGACCGCCGCCTTCGGGGGCGGCGCTGCGATGAGCCAGTCTGTAACGCTCGTGCAACAGTCAATAGAAGAATTAAAAGGAACAACACATTAAGCACAACAAGCTGTCCCTGCAAAAGGACAGCTTGTTTTCGTAAGCGTTTATTTAAATGCCGCAGGATATACGGTTAAATCCACTCCCCACAGTACGGGAAGTATTAAGAATACAAATGCCACAATTAAAATCAATGTAAATACATTGACCCAAAATCCGGCCCTGATCATTTCGATGATCTTTAATTTTCCGGTCGCAAACATAATCGCATTCGGCGGGGTACCAACAGGAAGCATGAATGCGCAGTTGGCTGCCATAGCTGCTGGGACCATAAGCGCAAACGGATGAACATTGATTGCGAGAGCCAGCGAAGCCAAAACAGGCAAAATCATTGTAGCTGTTGCCGTATTGGAAGTGAATTCCGTCAAACCAAGCACCAAGGCCGTCGAAAGCAGGATGATCAAGATGAAGTGGACTCCTTGAAGGACTGTCAGCTGGGTTCCCATCCACTCGGCGAGACCTGTATCGATAAAGCCGCCGGCAATAGATAAGCCCCCTCCAAACAGCAACAATATTCCCCATGGGATATCTTTTGCACTGTCCCACTCAAGCAAGCGCCCTTTTCCTTTTTTGGCAGGGATCAAAAACAATATGACAGCGGCAAGGATAGCAATCAATGTATCAGAAAGCGTAGTGATGCCGATGACATTCTCCCAAAGGAATGTCCTTGTGATCCACATGAATGCCGCAAATAAAAATACGAGCAAAACCATTGTCTCTTCAAAGCTGATTTTTCCCAATGCTGTTTTTTCTTTTTCAATCAGTTGTTTCCCACCCGGCAATTCTTTCAATTTGACGGGAAAAGCAAACTTTGTAATATAAATCCAAGTTGCAATGATCATGATGATCACAACTGGGGTTGCGAAAGCCATCCAGCCTGCAAATGATATTTGGACACCGAAAAGCTTATTGACCGTTGCTGCCAAAATAATATTCGGCGGTGTTCCGATCAGCGTACCGAGCCCTCCGATTGTTCCAGAGTAGCCGATCGCCAAAATGATCGCTTTTTCGAAGTTGCGGTTATCTTCAGCATTTGCCTGGCTGCTCCCTTTCATGGCCACAGATGCCTGATAAACAATGGCAGTCCCAATCGGAATCATCATCATAACCGCCGCGGTATTGGAAACCCACATCGATAAAAATCCGGTTGCCACCATGAATCCCAAAACGATTCTTTGGACCTTTGTTCCTATAAGGGAAATGATTGTCAGCGCTATCCGTTTATGCAAATTCCATTTCTCCATGGCAATGGCAATGAAAAAGCCGCCCAAAAACAGAAAGACAATCGGGTCACCGTATGAAGCGGTTACATCAGAGCCAGCCATAGCGCCGGTCATTGGCAGCAAAATAATCGGAAGCAATGAAGCCGCCGGGATCGGAATGGCTTCGGTCACCCACCATGTCGCTACCCACAATGTGACAGCAAGAACTGATTTTCCCTCCGTGCTCAGTCCTTCAGGTACAAAAAACAATTGTGTCAATATGAATAATAAAGGTCCTAATATCAATCCGACTTTTTGAGAAGTTTTATAAGAACTAGGGCCTTTTCCGTCCCTTTTCTGTTGATCGGCCCTATCATTTTGTTCTGATTTATTTTTATATTTATCTGCAGCTTTTTTCCCGGGCATTGCAAACATCAACAAATCTTTCGTTCGCTGATGCGATTTCCACAGAGCTTCCCATGCAGAAAGCACATGTGATCTTTCCATCGTCACCGTCTCCTCCTTTTAAATTAATAGAAAAGCGTTTTCATTAAATCCAGGATAATATAGCATGCCGTCCCCCTATTAATGAAGCCTGTTAAATTAATTTAAAAGTTTTGTAAGTAAAGAAAGCAAAGCGAGCGGTGATCAAATATACTGATTGACCACCTCCACATGTTCTTTGCTCAGGCAATACTTCTTAGCAGGACGCCCCTTTGTTCCATAGTCTACCCTTTTATCCAAAAATTGAATCTCAGACAAAAAGCTTAAATATTTGCTCATGGAAACCCTTGATATTCCCACTTCCATGGCGAGTTCTTCCGTAGAGAAAGAACGATCCTTCTTTTCCATGATCTTTTTGGTTACCTTTTCCAAAGTCTCCTTTGTCAACCCTTTTGGAATGTCAGCCGAACCGTGAGGGTTCCCTTCCCGTTTGAATAACTGGTCAATTTCATCCTGCAGCAGCCGTTGTTTCCGCTCATGCAACAATTGTTTATTTTTCTCATATTTTCTTAGCGAATCCTGAAATCGCTCAAATTCAAACGGCTTGATTAAATAATCAAAGACTCCGAGATGGAGGGCCGACTGAATCGTTTCAATATCGCTGGCAGCAGAAATGATGATAACATCTATCTCTTTTCTTTTCTCCCTTATTCGGGACAGGAGTTCCAATCCCAGTTCACCGGGCAGATAAATATCCAGCAATAGAAGGTCGGCTTTGATGCCTTCCAGCATTTTCAACGCATCGTCTACATTCGCAGCAACGCCGGCGCATGTAAATCCGGGGACAGCTTCCAAATACCGTTTATTGATTTCAGCGACCATTGGGTCGTCTTCCACAATTAATACCTTGATCAAGTTCATTCATCCTTTTCTCTATATGGGAATTTCACTGTAAATGAAGTTCCTGCTTTTTCTTCAGTTTCAAAAGTAATGGTCTCGCCCAGCGCCCGGACACTTTGCCGTACATTAGATAAGCCGAATCCATTATAGGGGCCTTTGGTGGACTTCGCTTTTTGAAAAATATTGTCCCTTATTTCTTGATGAATTCCCTTCCCATTATCTTTTACCGTCATTGTGCAAGCCAAACCATCATAATCAATAGTGACGGAAACATGCTTTTCAGTATTTTCCTTTACGGCATCAAATGCGTTCTCTATTAAATTGCCCAAAATTGTAATCATATGGTGGGTCGTATTTGGATCGGCGGAAACCGGCAAGGGAATATTAGATGAAAAGGTAAGCTTCACCAGATTTTCGCGGGCGTAGCTTCTTTTGCTCAGTAAAAAGCCCGCGATGACCGGGTCCTTTACAATATTGGACACCGATCCGGTTTCTGATTGGTAAAGCCTGGTTTGTTTCCGCAAATATTTTTCCAGCCCGTCATATTCCTTGATGTGCACCATTCCGGTAATTACATGCAGGATATTCATGAATTCATGGGTTTGGGCGCGCAGTGCATCTGCATACGTGCGCACCCCGGTGAGCTGCTCCGCCAGTGCCTTCATCTCGGATTTATCCCGAAATGTGGAGATGGCACCTACAATCTGTCCGTTTACTTTTACCGGCACCCTGTTAACGAGTATGGGCAGTCCGTTAATATCGCTTTCCTGATCGTACTCGGGCTTGGCGGATTGTAAAATTCTTATTAACCGGCTGACCGGCAAATACTCATCAACCTTTTTCCCTACCGGATCAGGCGGGAGGCCCGCTTTTTGAAAAATCCTTAATGCCTCCGCATTGGCCACAACAATGGTGTGCTCTGGATTGACAGCAATGATTCCTTCCCGGACCGATTCAAGCATGGCGTTTCTTTCTTCAAGCAAATTGGCAATTTTGTAAGGTTCAAGCCCAAATAAAATGCGATTGATCCTTCTTGCCAAAAAAACAGCACCAATAACACCGAGCAAAATTCCGACACCCATTCCGGCATAAATGATATTCCGGCTTTTATTTACAGCTTCCTTTACGTTTTTAAGGGAAATCCCCACCGAAACAGCTCCGATTTGCTTCCCTTCATCATTATAAACAGGGTGGAAAGCACGGAGGGATGGACCGAGTGTCCCTTCAGCAATGGATGTATACCGCTTTCCTTTCAAGGCATGAATTTCATCACCACCAACGAACGGCTTGCCGATCAATTCGGAATTCGGATGGGTCTTCCTCTTTCCTTCCATATCCATGACCACGATAAAAAGCATGTTCGTATCCTGCCTTATTTTCCTTGTGAAAGCCTGCATTTCTTTGGGATCTCCGTTTTCTTCCAGCGATTTCTTTATTAATGGAACTGCACTGACTGTCTGCGCAATTCCCATCGCCTTTTCCGCCTGATGCTTTTCAATATTGTCAGCGGTGGCATTTGCCAGAAGAATGCCTGTTGCAGTGAGCGCAGCGATGACGACGGTGACAACAAAAATGATAATAACGGTTTGAAGTGAGATATATTTTTTGCCGAAGTTCATGATTTTCCCCGCTTTTTCAGTAAAATTAAAAAGCACAACCGTTATGCAGTTAACCAGCTGCAAAAGGGAGTTAGCTCAAATAATGGGTGTTTTCGCACGATAAGTTCATTTTTCACATAATTAATTTGAAATTCAACAATGATGCTTAGTATGGTGCGGCAGGAATATCCATATATAAAGAAGGAAAATATTTTACCTATAAAAAATTATGTCTCATCTGATTAGTGACCACTTTTCGTTGGCGAACCTAAAAACGGGCACCTTCATGCCCGTTTAGTGACCGTTTTCAATTGTTGAACCCAAAAGCAGGCATCCATTAGGTAGAATGCCTGACTTTTCTTTTGGCTTGTCCTCTTTTGTTCACCAGATATCCAGCCAGCAGAATGAATGCGGTGATTCCGCCGGTAACGGTATAAGCCTCCAACTGATTGGATATATCGGTTACACCTTGGATGTATTCGTCCCTCAAGATCATTTCTCCGGCCGTCCAAGCCAGAATTCCCGATCCGATATAGGCAATCCAACCAAACCTTTCCATTGCTTTTACGATAAAAACCGATCCGTATATCATAACCGGGATACTGATGGCCACACCAAGGGCAACCATTAAAATGTGTCCGTTCGCCGCTCCCGCAACTGCCACCACATTATCCAGGCTCATGACCACATCTGCAAGAATGATTGTTCCAACTGCTTTTATAAAGCTGTTATGTGCAGAAACAGACGTCGCATCTTCTCCGCCGACAAGCACTTTGAAAGCAATCCAGAGAAGTAGAGTCCCACCGACAAGATCAACAAAAGGAACCTTCAACAGCCAGACAATGATAACCGCAAATATGATTCTTAGACTTACAGCCCCTGCGGTTCCCCAAACAATCGCCTTGTTGCGTATCTCCCTGGGCAAGTTTCTTGTCGCCATCGCAATGACAACAGCATTGTCGCCTGAAAGAATGATATCAATCGCGATAATCTTCAACAGTGCGATGATCGCTGTCGACGAAATAGTGATTGCAGCTATCCCCATATAGCTTCCTTCTTTCCATAAGATACTTAATTATAGCATAGGTTTCAGCTTGGACTTAAATCTAACATTAATGGTCGTATATCCTTTTCTTCCTATCCATAAACTATCATCTGTAGCATAACATTTGGAAAGCGAGGAATTGACATGGGTATCTTAAGCGGAAATCCCAAGAATGAACCGATGCATTATGGGGAGGTTTTTGCGATTTGGATTGCATACTCCGGCTGCAAAACAATGGCAGCGGAGTATCAAACACTTTTCAATCATGCGGGGACGGAGACTTACAAGAATTGTTGAAAGAAACCATTGAATTATCCGAGAGCGACAGCAGAGAATTAGAGGTTTACTTAAAAGAAAGTGGCGTCTATCTTCCTCCTTCACCTGCGGAGCGGTCAAAAGCTGATCTGGAAGACATTCCCGCGGGCGCTAAATTCTACGATCAGGAAATCGGGGCAAAACTGTCACTTGATACAGCTGCAGGTTTGGCTGCTTGCAGCCAGGCGATGGGGATGGCCATCCGGGAAGACATCGCCATGATGTTTGGCCAGATGCATGTAAAAAAGCACAGTTGGGTTTAAAAGCTTTAAGACTGAATAAGGAAAAAGGGTGGCTGATCCCTCCTCCATTACATTTAGCGGTACCAGAGAAGGATTGATTATCCTATTAGGCAAGGCCACACGCCCTTGTCTTTTTATATTTTAGTGAGAAAATGTTTGTTTAAAATAGTTAGTTTGGCCAATCAACTCTCCCCATTTGTCATATCTATAAACTAAAGGCCAATTATACTTAGGAGGGATAAAATTGTTGCATGAAGAGCAGTTGAAAGAAATGCTTGATGAACCATGCAGTTGCTCCACGAACTTTTCCGAAGGATACCACCCTTGGTGTGATTTATGTTTTTTAAGTGAGGTCAAAGAAAGCTTTTACTGCCCTGAACACGAGGTTGAATCTCATGATGGCTATTATGAGGATGATGAGTCATCGGAAAACGAGGCACACACAGGCGAAAGGCGGCCGCATGATTGTTACTGCTGCGCATGCGCGCTCCTTCAAGACTTTTCCGAGAATACACCCGTAGAAATATCTACTCGTAAAGTTAAAAATGTCCCCTTATATTTTAAATCAATCGATCCCGAAGAGTTTCGTGTTTCGTTCCTGGATCCTGCCAGTAAAAGAATTGTTTCGACGGATTGCCGTAATATTACGAGTATCCGATATAATAAATATGAATAGAATAAGCGACTTCCGAAGGGACCAAAGCCTTTTTTTTAAACAAGGTTATATCCCTTCGATTTTCTTTATAAAATGTTAGTTTTGAAAATCTTTAAACTCCCTATTCCTGGTCTCCTTTGAGAAAGACAAAAGTCTTTTTCAAAAACAAGGCTATTCCCCAATTATTCCTTTATCATTTCAATAACCTCTCATAAACAACACTCATTATTTCAAAACAATTGTAAGAAAGGAAAGATGATATATGAGGTCTGATGAACTTTCGGGCAAAAAAGATAAGTTATGCGGAAATGATGCGATATTTGAAAGAACATACGCATCCCAAAAAGTGCTCCATAACCTTGAACATAACATGAATAGTAACGTCCTTGTAAATAAAATCGTTTGCTCCAAGCAAGTGCATATCGTTGCCGAAACCATCATTTCTTTATCTTCATTGGGAATCACCCTTCCACCTGGGGCAACAACCATTCCTCCCATTACCGTGACACCGGATCTTTCCGGTATTGTTCAAAACAGCATCATTTTAAAGGATGAAGTCATAACGACCGGGTATGTGCCGGCAACAATCACTGTCGAAGGACTGCCAACCACTGTTACAGCCAACCTGCCATTTCAACAGCACATTCCATGCCCTGGTGCCTGCCCTGAAGACATTTTGTCAGTGGCGTCGCTGGAAGTCGTAGGCATTATCATCCAGCCGGTTCCGTCCGTCGTTTTCGAAAGGTCTGCATTATTTATAGTCATCTTGCGTACGAGGATTACCGTGACTAGGCCGACGATAGGTAAACCGGATCAAAAAAGTTTCTCCTATTTGAACGACGTTGCCCACCAACGTACAGAAAAAATACCGCACATGGTACCATTTACACCCTTTGGTCCACAATGTACAGCACCTGATGTGGCGGATGATGTTCTTGTAAATAAAATCGTATGTTCAAGACCAGTTCGCATCACAGCCGAAAGCTCTTTAATTGTCTTCACCTCCCCTGAATTGTTGCCTTTACCAATTACATTAACACCGGACCTTGAGGGAATTGTACTGAACAGTACGATTTTAAAGGACGCAGTAGTAACCGCCGGATATGTGCCAGTATCTGTTACTGTAGGTATATTAACTACCGTAACACTTGATCTGCCCTTTCAACAGCTCACACCTTGTCCAGGTGCCTGCCCCGTGGATATTTTGACAGCGGCACCGGCAGAAATTGAAGCTATTATCATTCAGCCAATTCCAATAGGTGCTCCCGACGGAGTAGTAGAACTATCCATAATGTTTAAAGTCATCCTGCGTACGAAGATTACTGTTACCAGACCAATGATAGGTAAACTAAACCAGAAAAGCTCATCGTGTTTAAAAGGTGTTTGCCCGCACCATCCTGAAGTAGAACCCCGCAGGGTACAATTTCCTTTGATAGGCGCAGAAAATGCAACATTGACGACAGAATCCGATATAGAAAACCTGAAATGGACAATTCCCTATGAAAGGACAAGAGCCTTTTTTTAAAACCATGGTAATTGTCCAACCATTTCCATTATAGTATCAATACAATATAACGTAATCAGCCAACAATAGATTAAAAGCAGGTCGTTAGTCTATGAATTTTGGCTGACTCTAAAATCAAAAGAAAGGATGGAAAATATATGAGGTTTGATGATTTTTGGTGCAGAGATGATGACTTTGAATTTGCACCATGCGACAGATGCGGATCAACCGAATCACCTTGCAGATGCAACAGAAGACCGCGCCAGCCTGATCACGAAGTTCTCGTAAATAAGGTCGTTTGCTCAAAGCAAGTCCAAAAAGTAGCCGAAGCAATTATCCCTTTGACAGCATTGGGAATCACACTTCCACCCGGAGGAACTCTTCCTCTTATTACTTTGACACCGAACCTTGCCGGTATTGTTCAAAACAGTACGATTTTAAGAGACGAAGTAGTAAACACCGGATATGTACCAGCGACTATTACTGTAGCCGGAATTGCAACGCCCGTTTCAGTAAGCCTGCCGTTCCAACAGCATACTCCATGCCCAGGCGCCTGCCCGGAAGACACTTTAACAGAAGCGCCGCTGGAAGTTGAAAGTATTATTATTCAGCCGATTCCATTGGCAGTTGTAGCAGGTACAGTAGGAGTAGCTTCCGCTTTATTCAAGGTAATCCTGCGCACGACTATTACAGTAACTAGACCTGTGGTAGGTAAACTGAATCAAAAAGATTTATCAAACTTATGCGATGTGAATCATCATCGATGCGAAGCTGGTGCTCCCCGTACGATTCAATTCCCATTGACAGGTGCTGCACCAGGTCCAACACCCCCTCCAGCTGCGGCTTCAGGACCAACAGAAACAGAATAACCACTTGCAAGCGGACGTTTAGGTCCGCTTTTTTGAATTTTTAACCTTGAAGTAAGGCTTCAAGGTTTTTTACGAGATCCCGGCCTTTGGAAATGTACTTATCGTCTAGTGAACCGTCCGGATCTTCCGGTTCCGCAAATTGATTGAAGGAAGCCGTCATATTTCCTGAATTGGGTCCATCGTCAAGCCCTCCTTGATATACGTGGTTCAGTACGAACGGCTTGCCTAGTTCAACAACTGCTCCTCTTTTATCCAACTGCCCGTCCACAGCCGTAAAAGGAATGCGTAAAAATTGATAGCCTTCATCGTTTGCCATTTTATAATCGAAAAAGCCTTTGTCATAATCCCAATTTCCACCGATTGTATAGCCGCGCGGTTTCAACAGCTGCTCAAGCTTATGTAAATAAAAGCGCCTGCCTTCAATAGAGGATTCAATTCGAATCATTGTTTTCACTCCCAGGGTGTATTCAATATTATTGTTCCTCAGAAGGAAGGGGATATACTAAAAACTGCCGATACAAAAGTATCGGCAGTTACTTCTACTTATACCCATCCCCTGAAGCGGGACGCTTCAGCGACGTTACGCAGTCCGAGCATATAGGCGGCCAGGCGCATATTGACTCTTCGGCTTTGGGCCAGGTTATAGACATTATTAAACGATTCAACCAGCTTTTCCCTCAGTCTCTCATTAACTTCCTCTTCCGTCCAGTAATAGCCCTGGTTGTTCTGAACCCATTCGAAATAGGAAACTGTAACCCCGCCGGCGCTTGCAAGGACATCCGGAACAAGGAGAATGCCGCGCTCGGTCAAAATTTTTGTTGCTTCCTCTGTCGTCGGGCCATTGGCAGCCTCGACAACGATGGATGCCTTGATATTCGGGGCATTTTCCCCGGTAATCTGGTTGGCTACTGCTGCTGGAACGATGATATCACAATCAATTTCGAATAATTCTTTATTCGAAATTGTATTTTCAAATAAAGTGGTTACCGTACCGAAGCTGTCTCTCCGGTCAAGCAGGTAATCAATATCCAATCCGTCGGGATCGTGCAACGCGCCGTAAGCATCGGAGATGCCGACAATTTTTGCTCCGGCATCGTAAAGGAACTTAGAGAGGAAGCTTCCCGCATTACCGAAGCCTTGAATGACGATTCTTGCATCTTTTAGATCAATGCCGCGTTTCTTTGCAGCTTCTTCAATACAAATAGTTACACCTTGGGCAGTTGCTTTTTCCCTGCCTTGAGATCCGCCAAGGACAATCGGCTTTCCTGTAATAAAGCCGGGAGAATCATTTTCACGGAGACGGCTGTACTCATCCATCATCCAAGCCATAATTTGGGAGTTTGTATATACATCCGGTGCCGGAATGTCTTTTGTAGGACCGACAATCTGGCTGATTGCCCGAACATATTCACGGCTGAGGCGTTCAATTTCACCCATTGACATTGTGCGCGGGTCACAAATGATGCCGCCTTTTCCGCCGCCATATGGGAGATTCACTATTCCGCATTTGATGGTCATCCATAAAGACATTGCCTTTACTTCTTCCTCTGTCACTTCGGGATGATAGCGGACTCCACCTTTTGTGGGACCGACTGCATCATTGTGCTGCGCACGGAAACCGGTAAAAACTTTGACTGACCCGTCATCCATTTTCACTGGTATTCTGACAGTTAGCATACGAATCGGCTCTTTCAGCAGTTCATACATTTCCTCGCCAAATCCAAGCTTGTGAAGGCTTTCTTTTATAACCTCTTGTGTTGATGTAAATAAGTTCAGATTTTCTGCCATCGTTTTTTCTCGCCTCTTTGTTTTGTAATCAACTATCATTATAGCACTAGGATAGAACTTTTTTAATACGTTCGAGCGCCCAATCGACTTCTTCCTGGGTTATGACAAGCGGGGGTGCAAACCGAATGACATTCTCATGGGTTTCCTTGCATAAAAGACCTTCGTCTTTCAGCGACTCGCAATATTTTCGGGCCCCCTCATGCAACTCCACTCCGATAAACAATCCTCTCCCTCTTATTTCTTTAATTATTGGATTATCAATCTCTTTTAATTTTGACACAAAATAGTCACCAAGTTCAAGTGAATGGTCAGAAAGGCTTTCATTTTCAATCACTTCGAGTGCGGCAACCGACACCGCACACGCCAGTGGATTGCCTCCAAACGTCGATCCATGTGAGCCGGGATTAAAAACACCAAGTATATTTTCGTTGGCACATACGCACGAGATCGGAAATACCCCTCCTCCAAGCGCTTTTCCCAAAATATACATGTCGGGTTCGACGCCTTCCCAGTCACAGGCAAACATTTTTCCCGATCTGCCGAGGCCGGCCTGTATTTCATCCGCTATAAACAGGACATTGTTTTCTTTACAAACGTCATAGGCGGCTTTTAAAAATCCTTCCGGCGGGATCACTACCCCTGCTTCACCTTGGATTGGCTCGATTAAAAATGCTGCGGTATTCGGCGTAATGGCTTTCTTCAAAGCTTCCAAATCTCCATATGGGACCAGCTTGATCCCAGGCAGAAGAGGCCCAAACCCCCGTTTGTATTCTTCTTCCGAAGAAAGCGAGACGGCTGTCATCGTCCTTCCATGGAAATTACCTTCACAAGCGATGATCTCCGCTTGGTTGTCAGGTATCCCTTTGACATCATAGGCCCAGCGGCGTGCTGCTTTAAAAGCAGTTTCCACTGCTTCGGCACCCGTGTTCATAGGGAGAGCCATTTCCTTATTGGTCAGCCCTGTGATTTTTTCATACCATGGTCCCAACTGATCGTTATGGAAGGCCCTTGACGTCAAAGTGATCTTGTCTGCCTGATCCTTCAATGCCTGGATGATTTTGGGGTGGCGATGCCCTTGGTTGACTGCCGAATACGCACTCAGCATATCCATATAGCGATTTCCCTCCGGATCACGGACCCAAACGCCCTCCGCTTCGGAAATGACAATCGGCAGAGGATGATAGTTTCGTGCTCCGTATTTTTCAGTCTGCTCAATGATTTGATCTGTTCTCAACAATGGACTCAACCTCCTGAATATATAAGAATAGCGTTTTTTTGTTTCCCTCTTTTGAAAAATTCGTAAACGGTTCGTGCCTGTAGGGAATCATCTTGTTTCCCTTATCATTATTTCATTAGGGTGCCTAATAGACAAAGATATAAACGCGGTTTAAAGTTTGAACTCTTGCATATATAAGGATGAAGAATGTCACAGTATTTTTCAAGTGATTTTGATCACCAATTTTCAAAATTTCAAAATGTATTTTAATTAAAGTGGGAGCTGCATTTCATATGGCCTAAAAGCACCAAAAAAAGCCGAATTCCATTTCGGAACTCAGCTTCGCTTGGAGAATATTATTTTTTAATCAAATCATCCCGTTCAGATTTTTTAATCCATTCTTGAAGCTTGTCTTTTAATGTATTAAATCCTTCACGGTCTACTTCATCAAGCTTTACACTGCCCTGCCTGCGCGCCCGCGGCTTCTTTGCTGCCTCTGCAGGAGGTTCCTCTTGCAAAACTCTGATGGAAAGGCTGATTTTCCCTTCCTCTTCATTAACCTGAAGCACTTTCACTTTCACTTCTTCTCCTACAGAAAGCACTTCGTTGATGTCTTTGACAAACCCATGTTTAATCTCTGAAATATGGACAAGGCCCTGGGTTTCCTCGTCAAGCGCTACGAACGCACCGTAAGGTTGGATGCCTGTCACCTTTCCGGTCAGCACGTCGCCTTGTTTATATTTTGCAGTCATGAAAACACTCCCAATATATATTTAATTTTCTCCTATGAACGCAATAGAAAATACTAACATAAAACGTGAAAAAAATCAAAAATGGACTATACCATCTGCTTTCCCAAAATCGGACATGCTAAACTTTAAAAAAACATGATATTATGTGTTTAAAATAGCTGTACAGCGGCAATACTTTATACTGTAGGACATTCCAATATTCCCCCTTTTTATGAATGGTCGTGGCTTTTTTGAGCCACGAATTTTTTCTTTTTCGGGGTCAAGCCAGGAGGGATAATTGTTGCAAGGAAAAAAAGCATGGGTCAACGGCATACGTCTGTATTATGAAGAAGGCGGGAATTCCCGCGCACATACCATTGTTCTTCTGCATGGCTTTTTATCATCTTCCTTCAGCTTCCGTATGTTAGTCCCCTATTTGGCAAAAGATTTTCATATCCTATCGGTAGATCTGCCTCCTTTTGGCTTCAGCGACAAAACAAAAAAATTTTATTACTCATATAAAAATATGGCCGCAACAGTTTTACGGCTGCTGGAGGAAGCTAATATCGAGCGTTTTTCGGTCGCAGGACATTCCATGGGAGGACAGATTGCCCTGAACATGATGCTCCAGTCACCTGAAAAAATAGACAAGGGCATCCTTCTTTCAAGCTCCGGCTATTATGCACGTGCAAAAAGGCACCACATACTCGCTTCCTATCTGCCATTTTTCCCCGTCTTCATCAAACATTATTTGGCAAAAACGGGTGTAGTCGGCAATCTGAAAAGCGTTGTCCATGACCAGTCTTTAATTGATGGACCTATGATTGAAGGTTATGCAGAGCAGTTTGAAGATCCGAGGATTTTTCCTGCACTGGCGAGATTGCTCAGGCACCGGGAAGGCGATTTGTCTGTGGAAGCTTTGAAGGAGATCCAAACGCCCTGTCTTTTAATTTGGGGAGATCATGACAAAATTGTTCCTCTCAGCATCGGAAAAAGACTTGCCCAAGATTTGCCGCACGCCCGGCTTGTTATTTTTAAGGAAACAGGGCACCTCGTGCCTGAAGAAAGGCCGAAGGAAGTTTATGAGGAAATTGCATCTTTCTATAGTTAAGACCTGATAGCTGACACCCTTCTGATAAATAGCATATAATGAGGGCTAAAATGAACAGGAGAGGTGTTTGACAGTTGATTAACTTTGATGAAAACATCGATCGAAAAAATACACGATCCCTAAAATGGGACGGTATGAAAAGTGGATTCGGCAGGGAAGATCTTCTCCCCATGTGGGTAGCAGATATGGATTTCCGCCCTCCGAAAGAAGTCATTGACGCTTTAAGAGAAAGAGTGGATCACGGAATATTCGGCTATACGATCGTAACCGACAGTTTAAATAGGGCGATCTGCGATTGGACAAGTACACGACACGGCTGGAACATCAAACAAGAGTGGCTCTTATACAGCCCGGGCGTAATTCCATCTGTACATACAGCGATTCAGGCATTTACAGATCCCGGCGACAAAATACTGGTGCAGTCGCCTGTATATACGCCTTTTTTCCAAATGATCGAAAGAAATTCCAGGGAGGTGGCCAATTCACCGCTTGTTTTAAAAAACGGCCGCTATGAAGTGGATTTCGACGATTTTGAAAAGAAGCTCGGAAGCGGAGTGAAAATTTTCTTATTGAGCAGCCCGCACAATCCTGCCGGAAGGGTTTGGGAAAAAGAAGAGCTGACAAAAATGGCGGAGCTTTGCAGGAAATATAATGTTTTGATCGCTTCTGATGAAATCCACGCTGATCTCGTACCAGCACCCCATAAGCATGTTCCGATCGCTTCATTGGACGAGTCATTTGCCGACATCACCCTGACATTCATGGCGCCGACAAAGACTTTCAACCTGGCAGGCGTTCAGGCATCTTTTATGGTAGTGCCCAATAAAAAGCTGCGGACAAAAATGGCCGCTGTACAGGCTAGCGATGGCTTCTCCATGTTGAATACATTCGGAGCGATAGCAATGGAAGCAGCATACAGACATGGGGGCACATGGCTCGATGAAGCTTTGAAATATATCCGTTCCAACATTGATTATGTGAAAGCAGAGATTGGCTCCCATCTTCCGGATCTGGAAGTGATTGATCCGGAAGGCACCTATTTGATTTGGATCGACTGCAGGAAGCTCGGACTTTCAGATGCAGAACTGAAAAAACGCATCCTGGAAAAAGGGAAGCTGGCCTTGAATTTCGGCCATGCCTACGGTCCCGGCGGAGAAGGTTTTGTCCGGATGAATGTTGCCTGTCCGAAAGAAACAGTGATAGAAGGCGTGAAAAGGCTCCGGACGGCGCTGGGTGAATAAGTTCGGAAAGGGAGTATGACAAAACAGGGCCAATACGCCGGGGAGCAGAAATGGACCGAGATTCGGGAATCTATTGACTCCGATTGGTGACTATTTCCTCTAGATGGACCATGGTTCGGGCATCTTTCCAACCGATTGGTGACCATTTTTCTGGATGAACCATGGTTCGGGAATCTTTCCAACCAGTTGGTGAAGCCTCATGCTTGTCAAGTCAACGGAGCATCCTTTTCTTTTATTTCGCCGGCTTTCTGTTTTTCGTTATTTCACCGCAGGCAATCCTGTTCCCTGAGTCTCCCGCAGGCTGTGACGTTCCGTCATCAGCTTGCTCATGGATGACAAGAGCAGTCCCGTCTTTCGTGTAAAGGGAAGTTTTCTTTTCCTTGAATGTGACATCTTTCGCTGTAACATCCACTTTGGCTTTTCCGTCCTCGTCCACAGTGAGATTAGGCAGATCCCCGGCATGGGGGCCCTTTTGATTCATCAGGCCGTGTTCTTTTTTATCCGGATTGAAATGGTCGCCGGCGGATGAAAAGTCCGGCGGCTTACATTTTCCCTTTTCATGGATATGCATAGCGAGTTCACCCGGGGGAAGCCCTTTCAATTCTCCTTTAAGCTTGATCCCCTTCGCCTGCTCTTCAAAAGTGATTTTCCCAAGGGAATCCCCATCCGTATTTTTCATGTCCACGTCAAATTTCCTTGGCGGCTCGCTCGTACAGCCCGCCATTATAAACATGAGAATGAAAATAACAATAACGTTTCTCAAGTCCTATCCCCTCCCGGCTTCGTTTCTTCCCCATTTTAACCAAGGCGAAAATTGTTTATTCCCCAAGGAAGCCCTTTCCGAAAAACTCTTGCGGGAAAGAGTTTGCGCAGCTCTCCTTCAGTTCATAATAAATTTAAGATCCTTTTATATGTAAAGGAGGAAAAGATGTTTTCTTTTCGCGGTGATGGCCATAAAATATATTTGCAGTTACGAGAACAACAGGATATCAACTCGATAAAAGAGCTCAAAGAAACGGAAGAAGTTAGAAGCTTTTACGAATCCCTTGACAGCCGTACACTTCAGTTGGCACGCTTCCGCATGATCAAAGAGCAAAAAGGCGTAGGCATTATTCCAATCTTTGTGACCGCTATTCCTTGGCTGTTATTTTTATTTTCAAGCAAACTTCAAAAGTTCCTGTTTAAGGACGGAAGCATGCTTTGGGCAGTTTTTGCCTTTCTTTATCTCATTGCTTTAACCTTGAGTGTGCTGAAACACTTCAAAGAAAAGGCATGGACCGCCTTTCATTTGGAAATCATCCAGGATGTGCTGGCTGACAGAGGAAAAAATTCCAAATAAAAAAGCACCCATCAGGTGCCTATACGTGTTTGCTGTTTCTTTCGCGATTGATGCGTTCTTCGATTTCTTTCGTTTTCAGTTCCTGCTTCTTTGATACTTTTTTGATCAATATGAAAGTCAAAACGCAGGCAGCGCCAAAGATGGCCATTGAAATGGCTGCCGGAATATATTCCGTTTTATCTTCCGGAAAATATAAAAACGGCATGTATAATACAAATGACTGCAATATGGACAGCACGTTAAACATCCCTTTCTCGTTGAGAACATATATTTTCATTATAACCATACGTGCGCTTAAGTTCCAATAGAGGAAAGGTGGCAAATATGTGAATGTTACCATTGCACCTCTTTCTTGATAATCTTTCTAAGGACAACTAACCTTTCCTCTGTTCACATAAAGAAATGAAATGCTGTGTCCAGTCTTTCTTTTGATTCACGTAGGAATCATGTCCAACTTTTTTGCTTAAAAATTTTCACTGTTTATAATTTCCTCCGGACTGTAAAACTCACAAGATAATCGTTTAAAATGCTTTCCATTCCATGTTACAATCGGCCTATCTTTTGATATGCCAGCAATATATGCATCAATAAAATCAACATTTTTCTCAGCATAAGCATCCAATGCCTGTAAAACCGTTTTATCTTCTAACTCAATAAAAGGTAAACTAAAAAGTTTTGTTAACCCGTCCCTGATCATGAAGCGATCAAACTGATAAACCCCTTTTAAGACCCAACAGCATTCAGCAGCAACCATAGTCGGAACAATTATTTTGGTATTTTCCCTATTGGCCTGAACAAAAAATTGTTTTGCCGAACTGGCCATATCTGCAGGCTGTCCCGTTGCAATTCGCAACAGAATATTTGCATCTACAATCATAGACCTGCTCATTTATTCCTCTCCCTCTTGTTTAAGCGCGTGTTTATCCGACATATATTCCAGAGCTTTTTCTCTTTCCTGATCAAAAGGTAAGGCACTGTCCACTTTAAATATTCCAAAAACATCCTCAATTGAAGTTTGCTTAATTACTTTAATTTTTATATTGTCTGCATCATCAGTGATATAAACTAATTTGTCCCCGGGGATAATGTTATATTTATTACGAATTTTTGCCGGGATTGTAACTTGCCCCTTTTCAGTTACAGTGCTAAGTATTCGCTCTTCCATTCCTTACACCCCTTTTTTCCTTACCTTGGGTATTTCATTACTAATTATACCTCATTACATTCCTTTTTAAAATAGAAGACTTGTGAACCAAGAATTTTATAAGGATTGGCATTGTTTGAGGCAAACTAAAAGTAGGTAATTCGGAAATTCACATGGAAATTAACTGTTAAGACAGGTAAAAGCCGCCTTATGGGCGGCTTCTCTTACTATTCTTTAATCATATCGATACTTTCAATTACCACATCATCCACAGGTTTATCTGCCATGCCCGTTTCCACATTGGCAATTTTATCTACGACATCCATGCCTTCAATAACCTGTCCGAAAACAGTATGGCGATGATCAAGATGCGGTGTGCCGCCATGTTCCATATAGGCATCGACGATTTCCTCCGGGAAACCTGCGCTTTCCATTTGCCCCTTCATTCCGGGGTCCATATGGCTGTTTTGAACAATAAAAAATTGGCTGCCGTTTGTTCCCGGTCCGGCATTTGCCATCGAAAGAGCCCCGCGGAGATTAAAAAGATCCATGGAAAACTCGTCTTCAAAAGGCTGTCCGTAAATGCTTTCGCCGCCTCTTCCCGTTCCTGTAGGATCGCCGCCCTGAATCATGAAATCCTTGATGACACGGTGAAAAATAATTCCGTTATAATATCCGTCTTTACTGTGCTTCACAAAGTTCTCCACTGTTTTGGGCGCTTGTTCGGGGAACAATTTTATTTTGATGGCTCCAAGATTCGTATTCATTTGGACGACTTTCTCATTTTCCGCAACTTCTGAAGTCAATTGCGGGTATTTTACTTGTTCTGACATATGTACATCTCCTTCTATTTTTTCGGATTTTTCTTTTTGGCCGCATCCAGCCGCCAGAAATAGGATTATCCAACAAACGATTAAAAGATTCCACTTTTTCACCTTGCAGTCCTCCAAAAGGATTACTTTACAGCATGCAAGCCGAAAAATCATCATTCTTCCATTTTAACCATATGTCCGCCATAATAATAGCATAGAGGTGATCATTATATGGAAAATGGCCAAATTGTCAGGGCTTTTAGAAAAACAGGATCATACGTAGGGGAAATTACCGAGGCCGGGCAGGATGTCTGTATTGTACGTGTGCTGGCTGTTTTAAAACATCCGATGCAAGGAAACCTTCATCATCCGCGGGAAGTGGAAGTTCCCTTTTTCCATGAGCGAAAGGCACATGCATTCAGGGAACAGATCCAGGTTCCTGCCAACATGGTCCGCCCATATAAAGGTGATATTCCCAAGTACGAAGACAGTTTGAAGGACGCGGTCCAAAACCTTCATGACGAACTGGCCGCAAAGCCCGACGACCCATTCAGCAAACGCAGTCTGGAAGCCTTGAAAGTTTTGATTCGGGAATATGAATTGATGTACGGCATCCAGTGGCCAAACATTGCAAAAAGCTGAATCGTTGGATTCGGCTTTTTTTCATGCTTTCGGACAGTCCCTGTCAAGAGCCATCCAAGTTGAATATTTTAACAATTGGAGTATAATATATTTAGATACACGAAACAAATAACAATGAGAAGGTGTTATTATCAGTATCGAAAAACGCAATTTATGGATCATGTGGATCTGCAATTTTATTATTGCAGCCAGCATGACGATGGTATTGCCGTTTCTTTCATTGTATATCAGTACATTTGGAGACTTCAGCGCCGAATATGTCCAGCGCTGGTCAGGTTTCATTTTCGGGGTTACATTTGTCACAGCTTTTTTTATGTCTCCCATTTGGGGACGAATTGGAGATAAATATGGGTTCAAGCCAATTTTGATCATCAACGGTCTTGGAATTGCGTCAAGCATTTTCTTCATGGGGTTCATGCATCACGTTCATGGGCTTTTTTTATTGAGGCTGTTTATGGGAATCGTCACAGGTTTCATTCCGACTTCCGTTGCACTCATTGCCAAACAGACGCCGAAGAAAGAAGCGGGTGAAACACTTGGCACTTTACAGATGGGGACTGTGTCCGGAACCCTTTTCGGTCCTCTCATCGGTGGTGTCATGGCGGATACTTTCGGTTTCCAATATACATTTATCATCACTTCCTTGTCGATTGTTCTGGCAACCGGTGTAGTCATCTTTGGAATTGTTGAAAAATCACATGCAGGCCGGAACGATACGAAAGCGCGGCCTTCCCGAACAGCTGTCATCCAGCTCATTTTACAGCGAAGGATGCTTGTCAGCGTCATGGCGATTGCATTCATTGTCCAGGCAGGATTGTTCAGCATCCAGCCGCTCCTCTCCCTTTATGTAAGTGAACTGACGAAAGCGGATAGCGTGGCCTTTTTATCTGGGCTTGCCTTTTCGGCAACAGGATTCGGCAACCTGCTTCTAACGAGGAAATGGGGAAAACTTGGCGACGACATCGGCTATGACAGGGTGTTGATGATTCTGCTCGTATTGGCTGCTGTGCTGATCGTTCCGCAGGCCCTTGTCACAGATCTTTGGCAGCTGGTCATTTTGAGATTCCTTTTTGGAATGGCAGTCGGCGGCATGCTCCCGTGCATCACGGCCTACATCAGAATCGAAGCCCCTTTTGAGCTCCAGGGAGAAGTCCTTGGTTATAATCAAAGCTTCCGCTTCCTGGGCAATGTCGTTGGCCCGCTAATCGGCGGTATCTTCTCAGGTTATATGGGAATTTCCTCTGTTTTTTACGTAACCGGATTTTTATTTCTGCTGGCCTTCGGGCTGTTATGGTGGAGCATGAAACAAAGCCAGGCAAAAATCAGGGAAATATATTAAAGATAGAGGCAAATAGACTTCCCGCCCATATGGGCGGGATCATTTTTTTATAAAATTTGTTCCAGCACTGAGGCAAAGCGATAAATATTCGCCTCATCGAAAAGTTTTCCGACCAGTTGAATCCCGATTGGGAGTCCAGCTTCCGAAAAGCCGCATGGCATGGAGAGACTTGGCAGGCCTGTCAGGTTGAACGGGCCGGTAAACCGGTTGAGAACCAGACTGCTATGAATTTTTGAACCGTTTAAGACGATTTCCCGCTCACCGATATTTACAGGGAGGATAGGGACAGTCGGGGTGACGATGATATCCACCTCTTTAAAAATTTTCTCAAAATCCTTGATGGCCTGCTTTTTGATTTGCTGTGCCGCAATATATTTTGCTGCATGGGTATCTTTGGCCGTGAATAAACGTGCCCTGACTTCATCGTCCCACTCATCAGAAAAATTTTGCAACCGTTCTTCATGGACGGTATATGCTTCGCTTGTCAAAGTTGTCCTGAACGCAGCCAGTATTTCCTCCATATCCGGCAGGTTAACCGATTTTATTTCTGCACCGGCTTCCTCAAGCTTTTTGACGGCCTGGAGATAATGTTTCTCAACCTCCGGATCTCCTCCTTTGAAGAAATCCCCTGCAGGAATTCCAATCACCGCACCCTTTATGTCCGTTCCAATTGAAGCAGTGTAATCCTCTGTTGGTATATCGATTGAATATGGATCGTTTTCGTCATATCCTGCCAGCACATTCATTAAAATGGCATTGTCACGGACAGTCTTCGTCATCGGCCCCACATGATCGAGTGTCCAGCAAAGGGGAAAGACACCGAAGTTGCTCACTCTGCCGAATGTCGGCTTCATTCCAACTATCCCTGTAAATGAAGCGGGA
Source organism: Siminovitchia fortis (assembly GCF_007681465.1). Lineage (NCBI taxonomy): Bacteria > Bacillati > Bacillota > Bacilli > Caryophanales > Bacillaceae > Siminovitchia > Siminovitchia fortis. The sequence goes on along the minus strand of NZ_VEKZ01000034.1, from coordinate 14,598 downwards.
ATCCTGATGGATCCTCCGGTATCGGTTCCAAGCGCTCCATAACAAAACGAAGCAGCCAGCGCAGCTCCGGAACCGCTGCTGGAGCCTCCTGTAATTTTATTCGTGTCGTGAGGGTTTTTAACAGGCCCTGCAAACGAACGGTCTCCCGATGTCCCATAAGCCACTTCGTGCATATTCAATTTACCTAAAATAATGGCACCGGCTTCTTTGAGCTTTTGGGTCACCGTCGCATCATGGCCGGGGATATATTCCTTGAAAATAGCGGATCCCATTGTTGTTTTGATTCCCTCAGTATAGACATTATCTTTTAGTGCAATAGGGATTCCATGCAGCGGCCCTCTTAATTCTCCATCTTTAATCTCGCGTTCCGCTTTTTTTGCCTGCTCCATCGCTTCTTCAGCCGTAACAGTGATAAAAGAGTTGAACTTCCCATCCTCTTCTTCAATCTTTTTCAGCAGTTGGCGTGTCACCTCAACAGGTGACAGCTGTTTATTCCGAATCTCCTTGGAAAGTGTTGCCAAATCCCATTTTATAAAATCTTCTTCGTATGTATCGGACATTCCTTGCTCCGGCTTCCTCACCAATACCTCCACCCTTCAAACGAAATATATATTTAAATTATATCAAGTGATTGGTTTATTGCCAGGGTGGCGGAAAAAAAGCCGCCCATTATAAAATGGGAGACTTGCAACGTTAATCATATAACCGGTCAGAAACGGAACCATCCGTCTTATGGATAACCAGCGTCCCGTCATGGTCATTAACATATTCTTTGGCTTTGTCCAAAAGATCTTTTTTCGTATCTTCTCTCATTATAGCTTTTTTGCCATCCTTCTTTTTTAAGATCCAGTCCTCCCCATCAGGCTCCGCATGATATTCCGGCCGGTCGTCATCTCCTTCAATGTATTTTCGGGCTTGGGCAATTCCGATGGATATTGCTCTTCCTTCGCTGTATTTATCCTCGAGGAGTGCGTTGGCAATTTCAATCGCTTTATCCCGGACATCGTCGGGAAGGTTTTTCATCGAGTCCGGATAATCGTTTTTTGACCAAGGCATGTTCATGACCTCCTTTTACTTTGTCCATTGTTTTCCCGGAACCATGCATTTCAAACAAAAGGAGCTGAACCCTCGAAACGGAAGTTAATGTTTGAGTTTAGTCACTTCCATTCTTTTTAGCTACGATAGCCACCGTACATCTCGATATGCAAATCAGGCGGTCTTCTTCGTCCTTAATCCGAATATCCCAGACCATGGTGGTTTTTCCGCGGTGCACAGCCTCCGCTGTTGCCGTTACCACTCCTTCCCTTTTGGGGCGGACGTGATTGGCATTGATCTCCAGGCCGAAGCAAACCTCTTTTTCCAAATCGATCAAAGCTGCAGTCCCAATGCTGGCAGCCGTTTCCGCCAATGCAACCGATGCCCCGCCATGCAAATAACCGTAAGGCTGCCTTGTGCGTTCATCTACAGGCATCGTTGCCGTAACCTTTCCATCTCCGATTTCGACGAGCTCTATTCCCAATGATTGATGCAATCCCTTGAATTTCATATGTAATCCTCCACCTAATGTATTTTCCACTTTGTTCCGGTTTTTAAAGAAGAAAGCCCTCCGGCTTTTCGGCCGATGGGCAGCTTTTTGCACAAACTTTTCTTAACAATATATTTTATACCTATCAATCGCCAGTTGTGCATTCAATAGCCATATGGGGATCCGTAAGGCACTCCATATCCGTAAGGTACGCCATAGCCAGGGACCCCGCCGTAGGGAAACGGGCCATAGGGATAAAACGGACGCGGCCTGAATATTGCGCTCCCAATGCCGGCTCCGATACCGCCGCCTATTAAACCGCCGATAAAACCGCCTAGTAAGGGAGCGCCGAAGAAAAAGCGGTTTCCGGCATAGGGTTCCAGATTTCGATAGTACATCATTACAGGTAGCCTCCTTTATATAAGAGCTCGAAAGCCCTCTATACCTGTGTATGCGGCAAACGCACAGATGGCATGGGCAAATTCCACAAAAACAAGCCCGTTCCTTCTATTATTCCTGCTTATTTTCCCCTATTGCAAGCAGAGCGAGTGTCCGTACCATCACTCCTGTAGCGCCGGAAGGCCCGAGATCGTATCCCTTGTCGGTTGTTGCGGTTCCTGCGATATCCAAATGGACCCATGGGGTATTTTCCACAAATTCCCCGATAAATGCTCCGCCCATGATGGCATGCCCTTCCCGGCCGGGCGAGTTATTCAGATCGGCAATCTTGCTGGAACGCACCCTTTCCTTATCTTTTTTTGTATAAGGCAATGGCCAGATAAATTCTCCAGCCTTTTTGGAAGCCTCTTTCACTTCCTGATAAAATTCCTCATCATTCGTGATCGCTCCCGTTTTATCAAGGCCAAGGGCAATGATGACTCCGCCTGTTAAAGTAGCCACATCCACCAGGCGGCCGGCACCATGCATTTTCGCATAAGTGACCGCATCCGCCAGGACGAGGCGCCCCTCTGCATCTGTATTTAACACTTCAATTGTTTTCCCGTTCATTGATGTGATTACATCGTCCGGCTTGAATGCTTTTTCGCTGATTACATTATCAGTCGCCGGAATCACTGCCACAACATTCCGCTCAGGCCTCAGACGGCCAATGATTTCCATTGCACCCAGTACGGAAGCCGCCCCGCCCATATCTGTTTTCATCCCGACTATTCCATTCTTCGACTTGATGGAATAGCCGCCCGTATCAAAGGTGATTCCTTTTCCGACCAACCCCAGGACGTCCGTCCATTCTTCTTTACCCTGATATTTTAATACAATCATATAGGGCGGTTCTCCGGATCCCCGATTCACTGCAAGGAATGCGCCCATCCCAAGCTTTTCGATGTCCTCTTTGTCCAAAAGTTCTATTTCAAATCCATATTCATCTGCCAATTCAGCAGCGTATGCAGCCAAATCGGAGGGACGCAGCAGGTTGCTTGGCGTGTTTACCAGCGTTCTTGCACGGTTTACCCCGGTACCGAATATCCACCCTGTCTTCACAGCGGAATCGATGGTCTTTTTATCTTCATTTGTAAAAACAGTTATTGTATCTATGATGACCTTAGGCTCATTTGACTTTTGTTTGTAACCCGGGAATTCATATGATGCCATGGTAAATGCTTCACTCACGGTCCATGCGGCTTTTTCAGCAGTAATTTCCCCTGTAATGAATGTATCCAAGGCGATGGAAAACGACTCCACCCGTAAATCTTTTAATTTTTTGGAAGCTTTTCCGGCCGCTTCACGCAGGCGTGCAACTGTCAGCTTCTTTTTTCTTCCCAGCCCGATAAAAATGAATCGTTTGACGGGTGTGTTTCCCAAACTATGTATGACAGCGACTGATTTATATTTGGCGGAAATATCACCTGTTTTCACAAGCTCAGTCAATTTTCCGCCAAATGCTTCATCAAGCCGTTGCAACTTTCCGGAAAATTTTTCGGGCTGATCCAGCAGACCGACAAGCATGCATTCCTGCTCACTTTCATATGGATTTCCATTTGAAATATGAAACATGCAAATCCCTCCCTTTTTTAAAATTATAAAGGAAACATCCGGAGGTTTCGAGTTTTCCAAAAAGGGATTCCTTTTTCGGCTGATGTGGTAATATAGAACAAGAATGGCTGTAAGTGTCTGCTTATCGGTGCAGACGCGGCATATACGGAACGCCTCAACAACAAGAAAGGATGTAAATTGATGGACCTGTTTTTGAACTTCCCTCTTTGGTTTGCTCTCACTGCGATTTTCTTTGCCCAGTTTGTGAAAGTCCCCCTCCATTTCGTCGTTACGAAAAAATGGGATTGGTCCCTGCTGACATCAACAGGCGGGATGCCCAGTTCCCACTCCGCCGCTGTTACTGCTCTTTCAACGGGAGTTGCCCTTCAGGAAGGGCTTGGGTCACCTTTGTTTGCTGTATCTGCTGTTTTTGCCATTATCGTCATGTTCGATGCGACAGGAGTTCGAAGACAGGCTGGTGAACATGCGATTGTTTTAAATCAGCTCACTTCCGACTTCCAGCGATTTATAGAAGAAGCAAAGGATTGGCCTGATAAACCCGAACATGAGAAAAGGGACGAATTAAAAGAACTGCTTGGACATAAACCGGTTGAAGTGTTTTTTGGGGGATTGACCGGGATCGGACTTGCACTTATTCTTCATTATTTTTTCAACCTTTAAAAAGAAAAAGGCTGCGGACTTTGTATCCGTCAGCCTCTATCTAATCTGCGTTTTTTAAATAAGACTGCCTGAACACCTGCATTGCCTCGTCTTCATTCAGAGCAGTCAACTCTTCTTCCGTTACCTTTCCGGATCCCATTTTAATGATATGCACGTCCAGCGTTCGTTTGCCCCAGTTTTTATATACCTCGTCAACAGTCTCGTAATAAAGGTCAATTTTATTGCCTTTGATCGCTGAACCTGTATCGGCTACGACACCATATCCATATCCCGGAATAAATAAAATAGTGCCGATCGGAAATACCTCGGGGTCCGCCGCTACCGTTGAATATAAGTCTCTTTTCACTTTAACTCCTGAATATGTAATGCCGTAAGACGGATGTCCAGGCCTTTTTCCAGTAGATTCCTCCCCTGCTGTATAACCAGTTGCAATAACCTTTTTTGCCGGATATTGAGACCAATCGAACGCCTCCTCCAATGGCGGGGTATCTTGCACTGCACCTTTCCCCGCTTGTATTGCCGGTTCGGACACTGGCTCATCCTTCAACTTTTTTGAATCTGAAAATAGCATCTGAGCAGTCGTCCTTAAATCCATGCCCGACAACGATTCAAATGTTGCCCCTAATGCTGCTGTAAACAAAAACAGCATCAATATTCTCCTGGCATATAGGTAACGCGTAAACATTCATTCACTCCTCTCAAGGGTATTATTCCCCTGTTTTGAGAAGGTTTATTCATATTATATAAGTGAGATAAATGATCGGGATTCATTTTCAGGGGATACAATTAAGGTTTGGTCACCAGAAGGATAGTTGAAATTGATTGTCCGATGCACTTTTACGACAAGGAATCATTAGATTGCCGAATTTACAGTTTATCTCCTGCTTACCAATGATTCCTTACCGAGTTTACGGATTTTTTGCTTCTTCGGGAAGGAATCCTGACTGCGGCAGTGTCTCCAGTGACTGCGCAATAGCTTTTTCGTTAAACACGGTCACCGGATGGTGTCTCCAGTGACCACGCAATAGCTTTTTCGTTGAACACGGTCACTGGACGGTGTCTCCAGTGACCGCGCAATGGCTTTTTCGTTGATCCCGGTCACTGGACGGTGTCTCCAGTGACCACGCAATGGCTTTTTCGTTGAACACGGTCACTGGACGGCGTCTCCAGTGACCGCGCAATGGCTTTTTCGTTGATCCCGGTCACTGGACGGCGTCTCCAGTGACCGGGCAATGGCTTTTTCGTTAATCCCGGTCACTGGGTGTGATTCCTGCCCGATTACACCAAAAAACGCCTAGGATCAGCTTCCTGGGCGTTTTTCTTCGGTTAAAACATTCGATATCCTTTTTTCCGCAAAACCCGCATGGTGAATCCTGCTGCGATTGCTCCCGCCAAGCCGCTAACCAAAATGATCAGATCGGCTGCGCCAAGATTGGAAATACTTGTTCCCAGGCTTGAAAAAGAAGCTGACGGAGATGTGATGTAGTCAGTAAATCTCACTTTATCCACAATCAATATGGCAACAATCGGATAGATGAACGCCATAATCCATGTCATTCTTAGCAGCATATTAAGTAAAAATCCAATGCCGAAAAATAGGACAAAAAATAATAGTATAGATATAAGCAGGACTGGAAGTGGCATCTGCATGGCTGTGTTCCCCCTTGATTTCACTTTCATACCAAGTTTACTGAATGGCTGACAGAGCGTCAATGCGAAGACTCGGACGAATTCATGACAAATAGAAAAGCGGAAGACGGCCGCTTAGGGGCGACAAGCGCTGGCCGCCTCAAAGCGCCACATCCTGTGGCTACGTGGCACTAGGACGTCCTGTCCGTCGGAGGACAATCCAGTGAAGTCGTCCTTTGACTTCATTGGATTGACTGAAGCGACTTCGAACCCCTGCCGTCTGGAGCTAGACAAATAGAAAAGCGGAAGCGCCTTGATTAGCCCCGACAAGCATAAGACGATTCCCGAGGAGGCAGTTCTTCAGCCACCACAGGGAATTGGCTTATGACTTCGAGGGGCTAGGCGCTGAAGCTGGACACACGAAAAACGGAAGCGCCCGTCGTACCTACTGCTCCCCTATTTTTTCAAAGAAATAATTTATACGCTGTATACCCAAACTGACTGCCCGGATTGATGGCATTCACTTCTTTTTGAAGAGACCCGTACCCTCCTTTTATCAGCTCCGTGATCATAACAGAGGTATGTTTGTCTTCAAGCAAACTTTGAGTTGCCATCCAGCAGGCTTCTTCGAGTTCCTTTTCCTGAACGAGGATCGTTGTATTTTTTGGTTTACAGGCAAATATCACCATATTATCGCTTATAGAGGATTGCAATACCCCCGTCCTTACACCCAGCAGGCCATCCACTGTGCAAATGATCCCAGTTTCTTCAAGCACTTCCCTTTCAACCGCTTCATCCAATGTTTCACCAGGTTCCACAAAACCTGCAGGCAAAGTCCATTTTCCTTTGGCGCCGCCGTACTTCTTTTTCACGACGAGCCAACGTCCAGCCTGATCTGTCACTACACCGCAGACCGCCAGCCAAACCTTTCCCCGGTCTTGGCTCATCCTCATTCCCCACACTTTCTAGAAAAAAGCTATTTACGGCAATAATGCCAATTTATTCCTCTAATTTTCCTAAAAAAGGCAGAATCCATTTAGATTCTGCCTTCATCATTCATTACTTAAGCAAATTGAATTTCCCTTTTTTCACTGTCAGTGGAATACCGCCAATCATGTAAAGGGCACGGTTGTCAATCATTTTTTTCATAAAGGAAGCTTTCGTACCTGTCAATTTCTTTCCGAAGACAACGCCTATGGCATCGTCATCGCCAAGGGAACAAACAGTTCCTTTGTTATCAAAATTAAAGCTGTCAAGGTTTGTTTTTCCATTAACAAGTTTTGCCAAGTTGCTTGCCACCAATTCCCCTTGCTGCATCGCAATTTGAGCAGTTGGCGGATATGGCCGGTTGATTTCTTCGTTGATGACGAGTGAGCAGTCGCCAATGACGAATACATCGGATAAACCAGGTGCACGAAGATCCGGTTCAACTTTTACCCTGCCGCGCATATTTTCAATCCCTGATTCCACAATGATCGGGTTGCCGCGCACCCCGGCTGCCCAAACCACTGTTCCAGCTTTGATTTCTTCTGTATCGTCTTCTCCTTTGGCAACTACGATTCCTTCTGGAGTAGCTTCCTTGATGGCTGTGCCGATTCGGAATTCTACATTTTTTCTTTCAAGCAATGCCGTCGCATATTCAACAAGTTCAGGATCAAAACCAGGAAGAGCTGTAGGAGCAGCTTCCACACAAATCACTTTTACCATATCTTTTTCAATGTCATATTCCTTGCAAAGTTCAGGAATGCGGTTGCCCAGTTCTCCCAAGAATTCAATTCCTGTAAAACCGGCCCCGCCGACAACAATTGTCAAACGCTCAGGTTTTTGATCTACTTTATAAGTCGCGAATTGATATTCAATATGCTCGCGGATCTGTCTGGCTGTATTGACGTTTGTGATAGAAAATGCATACTTATCAAGGCCTTTGATTCCAAATGTTTCCGGAGCTCCGCCTAAAGCGATTACCAGATAGTCATAAGAAAGGTCGTCCCCTTTTTCAAGTTGAACTTTTTTGGCTTCCGTATCAACTTTCAAAGCTGTGTCTTTAACGAAATCAACCTTGCTTCTATCGATAACATTTGCAATATCATAACGGACCTGGTCAGGAGACAATGTACCGGCAGAAGCTTCATGCAACCATGTTGTTTCATAATGGTAATCGTTTTTATTTACTAAAACAATGTCGGCATCGTTGCTTCCGAGTTGTTTTTGAAGACGTGTCACTGTCATTAATCCGCCGTAACCAGCGCCTAATACTACTATCTTTGGCTTTCTCAATCTAATCACTTCCACCTTTTCGTCTTATTATTAAACATTCGTACGGCTGAAATGCATATTTGAAATAATAATAATATATATAAATAAATGTGATGCACTTCACGTACATTTGCAAAAAAAATGTCATAAAAAATTGATATATGTCTCAATACATCATATGGCTTTTATACTCTTTTTTCAAGCGGTTTCAAGGAAGAATAACAATTCTGAATATTTAAGGCTGGGCACTGTTTGAAGCGTCTTTTTTCCCCAGGCATGGGCGTTTTATATGACAAAATTAAGCATTGTGTGGCACAATAGGAAGGTGTTAGAGACAAAAATGAAGTTGTTTATGAACTTAGGAGGGATTTTCTTTGAAAGAAGATCAGCAAGTTTTTGATATGACCATCATCGGGGCAGGTCCTGCCGGGATGTTCACCGCCTTCTACGCTGGGATGAGAAATTCATCGGTTAAAATAATAGAAAGTCTTCCCCAGCTTGGCGGTCAATTGGCAGCCCTGTATCCGGAGAAATATATATACGATGTGGCCGGCTTTCCAAAGATCAAAGCACTTGATCTTGTCAACAACTTAAAAGAGCAGCTAAAGCTGTTCTCCCAAACCATTTGCCTTGGGCAATCCGTCCAAAATGTTGAAAAGCTGGAAGACGGAACTTTCAAATTGACAACGGACCAGGAGATCCATTACTCCAAATCCATTATTATTACTGGTGGGATCGGTGCCTTCCAGCCAAGAAAACTGGAATTGGAAAAAGCTGAACAATATGAAGGAAAAAATCTTCATTATTTCGTGGATGACATGAAAAAGTTCGAAGGGCAAAGAGTTGTCATTTTAGGCGGAGGAGATTCCGCCGTTGACTGGGCATTGATGCTTGAACCGATTGCCGAAAAGGTGACGCTTGTCCACCGCAGGGATAAATTCCGCGCCCATGAAAGCAGTGTTAATCAATTGAAGGAATCTTCAGTCGAAATCAAAACGCCTTTTGCTGCTTCAGATATGATCTGCGATGGAGAATCCATCAATAAGCTTATCATCCAGGAAGTCAGAGGAGATGCGGTAGAGGAAATCGAGTTGGACGCTCTCATCTGTAACTACGGATTCGTTTCCTCACTCGGACCGATCAAGGATTGGGGCATTGAAATCGAAAAAAACTCCATTGTCGTCAACTCCAAAATGGAAACTAATATTCCGGGCATCTATGCTGCAGGAGATATCACAACGTATGATGGAAAAGTAAAACTGATCGCCACCGGGTTCGGCGAAGCGCCGACAGCTGTCAGCAACGCGAAAGCATACATCGATCCAAAAGCAAGACTTCAGCCGATGCATAGCACTTCCCTTTTCGATAAGTAAAAAAGCTTATAATAAAGGCCTGAACAGCAATAGTTGTTCAGGCCTTTAAAATCTAGCATTCTTCCGGCGATCCCGCCACTTTTGCGGTACGGAAAGATGAGCCGCACCCGCAAGATACAAGTGCATTAGGATTATCTATCGTAAAGCCGCCGCCCATAAGGGATTGTTTAAAATCGATGACGGTACCGGCGACAATCGGCGCAGTCTCTTCGTCAATGACAACACCTATTCCGTGCTGTTCAAAGAATGTATCTTCTTTAGATCGTTCATGGTCAAGACTCATGCCGTATGATAAACCGCTGCACCCGCCGCCATTAATAGAAAAACGGAAATAGGCTCCTTCTTCTCCATTTTCCTTGATCATTTTTTTGATCTGCATTGCAGCAGCTTCAGTCAATTCAATAAGATCACTCATGAATCTGCACCCCCTTATGCAAGAAATGGAGTCCTTCCTATTATTATAAACCCGAAATGGTCTATTCTCAACCAATCGGTCTCATTAAAACATCGGATTATCCTCTATATATTGGTAAATGTTTTTCACCAGATCATCAGCGCTCTCACCCGTCACAACTTCCCCGTTGACAAGTGCGTACAAAGTTTCTGCGCATAAATCGCAATGGTCCAGGCAGCCATATTCCACAATGTCCAAATCGGGATCTTCCTCGAGCTTTTGCAATGCTTCGTAACCGCCCATGCCCAGGTTGCTGATGCAAAATTCAATAATAGGATTCATTTGCTTCACCTCATTACCGTATTTATCCTACTCTTTTCGCTTGGGTTAGTCAATTTGAATGGCCGTTTCAGACCGATTCTACAGACCGAGACACACTAATCCTGTTGTATATCAATGTAGATTCCGCTATACTTTACGTTGGATATAGAACTCATAAAACTGATACAGATTCGTTTCGTTTTTCTTTTATAGGATAAATAGACAGCAAAAGGAGATTATTTGCATGAAAAAGTTAGTACTTCTGGGCGGAGGATATGGGAATATGCGGGTGCTGCACCGTTTGCTTCCAAATAACTTACCGGAGGACATATCCATCACATTGATTGACAGAGTGCCATACCATTGTCTTAAGACAGAATACTATGCACTTGCTGCCGGTACAGTTTCGGATCAGGAAGTTCGGGTTCCTTTTCCGGAACATCAGCGCCTTGACTTGAAATATGGTGAAATAACGGGCATCGACCTTGAGAAAAAACTCGTCCACCTGGACGAAGGTGAACCTGTCCCATATGATGATCTTATTATCGGTCTTGGGTGCGAGGATAAATATCATAATATTCCTGGAGCCAAGGAATATACACATAGTATTCAAAATATAGAAAAGGCCCGTAAAACATATCAAACATTGAACAATCTGCCGGCTAATTCCGTTGTCAGCATTGTAGGCGGGGGCTTGAGCGGGGTGGAGCTTGCAAGTGAGCTCAGGGAAAGCCGTGAGGATTTGGTCATCAAATTATTTGACCGTGGAAAGATTATCCTTTCTGCATTTCCGGAAAGAGTCAGCCGCTATGTACAAAGCTGGTTCCAGACAAATGGCGTTGAAGTCATCAATGGAGCAAACATTACGAAAGTCGAAGACCGCATGCTTTATAATCATGATGAGCCGGTTCATACCGATGTGATCGTTTGGACTGCCGGCATCCAGCCAAACCGGATTGTACGTGAATTGGATGTTGAAAAGGATAAGCAGGGCAGAGTCGTATTAACGAAATATCATAACATTCCAGTCGATGAGCATGTTTATGTCGTTGGGGACTGCGCAAGCCTCCCTTATGCACCTAGTGCTCAGCTTGCTGAAGGACAGGCTGACCAAATTGTCCATGTCCTTCAAAAACGCTGGAGCGGGCAAGAGCTTCCAGCGGAATTGCCTACCATCAAGCTGAAAGGCGTACTTGGCTCTCTTGGTAAAAAGCAGGGATTTGGGCTGATGGCTGAGCGTGCCATCACCGGACGTATTGCCCGTATTTTAAAATCGGGAATCCTGTGGATGTACAAATATCATAACGGCTAATAAAACTGCCGGAATCAGATTTTCCCTGATTCCGGCATTATTTATTCCGCATGATATCCGTATTCTTCCATCTTCCTGTACACATCTTTTAACCGAGGGTTTCCCTCTCCGATGATTTCATCATCCATCGTGACAACAGGGTAAAATAAATCTTCTTCGATTACCCGCTCTGCAAATTCTTTAACTACTTTTTCTTCAGGCGGATTAAAAATATCGATATATCTTATTTTAAACGGCTGATCCGGAAATTTTCGCGAAATAGCTGCTTCCAGCCATTCATATGTTTCCTTTGAAGAAGGCAGGTTAACGCAGCTTGCGCAAATCTGTTCGGCCCCATATACAAGTATTTCAGCTTCCTTTTTCATCCCTTCCACTCTCCTTTTCTTCATTGTACCGCTTTTATAGAAAATTCCAAACGATATTAACCGCATGTCGCATGGTATTGATCAGTATGGTTTGGTAATATAATAAGTAAGTTAAGGTGAAGGGGATGATTAAATGGCCATTCCAAATGAAAAAGAGAGATACACGTATGCCGATTATCTAACATGGGATGAAGGTGCAAGGCTGGAGCTGATTGACGGAAAAATTTTCAATATGTCTCCTGCTCCTTCTCGTAGACACCAACAGGTACTCGGAGAGTTATTTACCGCCTTTTCTGTCTTTTTACGAGACAAGAAATGTAATGCCTTTTTTGCACCTTTCGATGTACGATTATTCACCGAAAACAAACAGGCTGATGAAATAGATCATGTTGTTCAGCCGGATTTGTCGATTGTTTGCGACCAGGAAAAGCTTGATGATAAAGGCTGTAATGGGGCACCGGACATGATCATAGAAGTTCTCTCTCCTTCATCTGTCAAGATGGACCGCTGGATTAAATTTCGGCTATATGAAAAAGCGGGAGTAAAAGAGTATTGGCTTGTTGATCCAATGAACAATTCCATAGAAATCCACCTTTTAAACAATGGAATTTTTGAATTCCACGGTGTATTTACGAAAGAGGACACCATCTCTGTTCATATTTTCCCAGACCTTAAACTTGACCTTCACCAAATATTGCATACCCAAACATAGCCATAGATTTTTTTTTCGTTTCTGATTATAATGGGTATTAGGAAGGGAGTAGATCTGAATGTCTGAACAAACCATGTACAGCCAAGTTCAAGAAGTACTCGATAAATTACGGCCTTTTCTCCTTCGTGACGGCGGTGACTGCGAACTCGTAGATGTAGATGAAGGTATTGTCAAACTTCGCCTTTTGGGTGCTTGCGGTACATGCCCAAGCTCTACGATTACATTGAAAGCCGGTATAGAGCGGGCATTAGTTGAAGAAGTGCCAGGCGTCCTTGAAGTAGAACAGGTATTTTAATTTGCGATTCGGATTTTCCGGATCGTTTTTTATTGTTCTTAAAGCCATTCAACTGCCGGAAGGATTTTTTTCACTCCGGCCATCGCATAAAAAGAACGGAGAAACCTTTCATAATCCTGCGTATCCCTCAAATATCTGACAAGCGTTTCTTCCAGCCGTTTTTTTGCGGAATGTGAATTTGTGTTGTAGTATTCTTCCACACAGACAAAATAATGAAGTGGAAACAATAATCTTGCATAGACAAGCCTCCAGCCGAACGGTGATATCGGTGAAAGCGATTGATACTCATATAAAAATTTTGCCATGTCCGGGCGGAGTGTCCGGCTGCTCTTAAAATAACGATCTCTGATCCATTCTGAAATGTCCCTTGACGGGTGATCGAGAACCCAGTCGAAAGGGTTTCTAATGTTATGTTCATCCTTCCACAGCTCATCGTGAAAACGTTCATGGCAAATGGTTCCATAATCAAAACGATGAAGCTGCTCGTCCAGTTCTGTATCTGTCACATATTGGATGGCGTTCTCGCACAGCCCCATATAATACGGAAAAGATTCAATGAACAGCTTATCAAATTCCTCCCTCGGCGGTTCATGGATCAACCCGGACCATACTTTCTCCATTTGATCAAGCCTCGCGGCCCAATAATCCTTCCATTCACCTGCCCTGTTCAAACTTTTAATGGGTGCCTGCAGCCTCTTTCCTCTATTATGGAATCTTGCCAGTTGGCGGCCGGTCTTTCGATTCCGGTTTACTGTGTGAAATTGATTTTGAAGGACGACATAGTCCTCATTTTCGTGTGTGACTAAATACTTTCCATCCTTTCCGGCCACGAATCTTGATACTTTTTTATCGGAATGCTTTGCCATGTGCTCTGACATTTCATATAATTCTATTAGAACTTCCTGTTCCACATGTGTCACGGAAACAATTGTATACAGCAAACCGTTTGAAACATAGCGTGTCTGCCGTCCAATCTGGATCGATTGATCTGCTTTGATGTTATAATACTTCTCCAAAATATCCATAGGCATAAAAACATCCCTCTCTTATCACTTTTTCCCCTATACAAGTATATGAGCGAGATCAGTTAATTTGCTGAAGGTTTGTTTTTTTACATGGAAACTGTTGGGGAGGAAAAAATGAATCTAAACAGAACTTCACGACATAAAGGGTGAGAAGAAATGAGTGGAGAAAGAAAAATGACAAAACTGGAAGAAACTGCACGACGCTTATTGAATGAGCGCGGCGTTACTATCGAAGATATCGCGGAACTAGTAATGTATTTGCAAAAAAAATACCATCCCGATCTTACAACGGAGGATTGCATAATTAACATTGAGGGCGTGCTTCGTAAAAGGGAAGTACAAAACGCCATATTGACCGGCATCCAGCTTGATATGCTGGCGGAACAGGGAAAGCTGGATGAACCGCTTCAAACGATCATCGGCACAGATGAAAGCTTGTACGGAGTTGATGAAATTTTAGCCTTCTCTATAGTCAATGTTTACGGATCCATCGGATTTACCAATTATGGTTATATTGACAAGCAGAAACCCGGCATTTTGGAACATTTGAATGATCATTCAACAGGTGAGGTCAATACTTTTCTCGATGACATAGTCGGCGCCATCGCGGCAGCGGCTTCCAGCAGGCTAGCCCATAGCGCTAAAGGCGAGGAATAGTAAGAAAAGCGCAAGCGCCCGTTTAGCGACGTACAAACTGGAGCACTCCGCAATGAGATAA